>CANSLL010000131.1 GCA_947647695.1 uncultured Clostridia bacterium
CAGAAGATAAAGAAGATAAAGAAAAGAGAAGCGCTATTCTTTCAATTATGAGAAAATCGGAACATATGATAAAAATGCCGCTGATGCAGATTTTGGGGAAGAGCTTTATGCAGACCCTGATTTGCATTTACTACCGGGTATTTATACTGTTTCTGTAAGCGGAGCGTTCCAATTATCAGAGGATTCTACCGCGGGCAGTGGATTATATTGCGAAATGGAAATTGAAGCCATATAAGCGATTGCCAACGGACGCACTGCGTCTATGACCGACGCCGAGGGCAGCGTGATCCAGTACGGCTGTAACAAGCTGGGCCGCATCGTCTCCATCGCGGCCCCCTGCGGCAATGAGGCGACTTGCGATTATGGCAACGAGAGCAACGAAACCGGCGGGATCGATGCCGCAGGATTGCCAATGAGGTGTAACAAGGAACGCAAATAGGACTTGATGCGAAGGACTTCTTTTCTTTAATTTGCCACACGCCATTGTAACTCCTACAATGGATATCCGAAACTTTCCATATCCCCTCTTGCTTTTCCCCCTCCCCTTGCAGTACAATATACCTAACCACAACATACTCCGCAGCGAGGTGAGCAAGATGAACGAAAACAACGAACAGGTCCGTATCGTGCAGGAAACCGTGGCGGGCAAGGAGATCACCCTGGCCCACATCATCGGCGGCCCCCACCCCATCGTCTACGTCAAGCTGGGCCTGAACCCCAATATCGACTATCAGTCCTCCGCCATCGGCATCATGAATATGACGCCGCCGGAGTCCGTGGTCATCGCCTCGGACATCGCGGTAAAAAGCGGCGACGTTTATCTTGGCTTTGCCGACCGCTTCAGCGGTACGCTGATCATCACCGGCGAACTGTCCGCCGTCAAAACAGCAGTGGAGGAGATCGTGACCTATTTCCGCGACACGCTGGGCTACGTCTCCTGCCCCATCACCACCCGCTGACGATGGATGGGATGAAACAGCCGCGCCGCATAACCCGCCAGGAGGTGCTGGACAAAATCTTTTCCCATGCCCGTAGCGGTAGCGGTCAGACCCGCGTCGTCCAGCTCTCCGTCCCCGGTCGGGAGATCACCCTGGCCCATGTGATCGGGATGCCCGACGCCTCCGTATATGTCAACCTCTGCCTGGACATCGGGTTCCACGCAGGGGCCAAACCGGCGGGGACCTCGATCGGCATCTTACAGCTGTCGCCGCCGGAGACGGCCGTGATCGCCGCAGACATCGCCGTCAAATCCGGCGATGTGGACATCGGCTTTATGGACCGCTTCAGCGGCGCCTTGATCATCACCGGGCGCCGCGCCGAGGTAGACGCCGCCATCGGCGAAAACATCCGCTTTTTCCGCGATGACCTGCACTATACCGTCTGTCCGGTCTCGTATCAATAAACCGTCAAAGGAGGCGCTTTCCTGTGGCAAACAAACCCATGCGGAAAATCTACCTCTGCGGCCGCAGTGAAGCAGGCAAGACCACGCTCAAGCAAGCGCTCAAGGGCGCGGACACCTCTTATCAGAAAACCCAGTACGTCGACACCTGGGATATTGCCATCGACACGCCGGGAGAATACTACGAAACAAAGAGCCTTACCATGAAGGCTCTTTACTGCTATTCCTTTGAATGCGACCTGGAGGGGCTGGTCTGCGGCGCGGATGAGCCCTTCACCATTCTGGTACCGGGTCTGCCTACCTGTCTGAACCGTCCTCTGATCGGCATCATCACCAAAATCCATGCGCCCAATGCCAATGTGCCCATGGTGCGCCAATGGCTGACGGAGGCCGGCTGCTCCCGCATTTTCGAGGTGGATTCCATCACCGGCGAGGGCATCGCGGAGCTGCGCGCTTTTTTGGAACAACCCATTCCCGAGCCGATGACCATCGGCGAGGCCATCGCTTTACAAAGCCGGGGACTGCCGGAATGGTAACAGCGGCCCGCCTTGTTCAGGCAACCTGGGACGCGATCCGGTCAACGACCCCGGAACACGGATGCTCCGGGGTCGTTGACCGCACAGCCACCGGGCCGTTTTATGCCCGGAGCAGCTCCTCCCCATCCCCCCGAAAGCGCGCCAATTTGCCGGAAGGATGCCGCACAGCCCCTGTTTTTTCAAAAAAATTCCCGGAAAGTGAAAAGAAAATGGGGTAAATACCTTGCAATAGGCGGCATTTTGTGGTAAAGTAAAAGCGTAGTGAAGGTTGTGTTGTGAGAGTGGACTTTTCGGTCCGCTCTTTTTATTGGGCAAAATTGCAAACTCAAAAATTTTTTCAGAAAGGCGGAAACGCGTTGAAAAAAGTAACCGAGCTCACGGCGGAGCTGGCCACGCCCATTGTAGCGGCCCAGGGCTGCGAACTGTGGGACGTGGAATACGTCAAGGAAGCCGGCAGCTGGTATCTGCGGGTCTTTATCGACAAGGAGGGCGGCGTGAGCATCAACGACTGCGAGGCCATCTCCCGCCAGGTCAGTGATCTGCTGGACGAAGCGGACCCCATCGAGGGGAGCTACACATTTGAAGTCTCCTCCGCCGGTGCGGAGCGTCCTTTGAAGCGCCCGTCTGATTTTGAACGCTTCATGGGCAGTCCCGTCACCGTCCGGCTGTATAAAAACCGGGACGGCCGCAAGGAATTCGCCGGTACCCTTGCAGGTTATGAGGACGGCGCGGTACTGCTGGATGTGGGGGGCGGGACCGTCCTGCGCTTTGAAAAGGCCGAGACAGCCCTGGTCCGCCTGCGCGTAGAGTTTTAACCGCCCGTTTCCGCACCGCGCGCCGCGCGCCGCTCAGATAAATCATGAGGATAAGGAGTAATCAACTGTGAAAGTCGAAGAAATCTTTGCCGCGCTGGATATGCTGGAAAAAGAAAAAGGCATCCCCCAGCATTACATGATGGATAAGATCGTCCAAGCGCTGATCAACGCTTATAAGCATGACCATCCCGATGTGGAAGAGGTGATCGTCCGTGTGGATGAGGAAAAGAAAACGCTGAAAATGTATCTGCAAAAGACCGTGGTGGACGTGGTGGAGAATCCCGGCAGCGAGATTTCCCGTGCCGACGCCAAGGCCATCGCCGGTTCCATCGGTGTGGGCGAAACAGTCAGCCTGCCGGTGGACCATGTGGAGTTCGGCCGCATCGCCGCAGGCAACGGCAAGCAGATTATCATCCAGGGCCTGAAGGAAGCCGAGCGTGACATGATCTATAACCAGTTCTCCAGCAAGGAGCACGAGATTCTCACCGGCGTCGTGACCCGCGTGGACCCCCGCAACGGCAACATCTCATTGCGCATCGGCAGCGGCACAGAGGCCACCGACGCCCTGCTCTCTGCCAGCGAGCAGGTCCCCGGCGAGACCTTCACCGAGGGAATGCGCGCCAAGGTCTACATGGTAGAGGTCCGCCGCGGCACCCGCGGCGCACAGGTCATGGTCTCCCGCACCCATCCGGGCCTGGTCAAGCGCCTGTTCGAGTTGGAGGTCCCGGAGATCTACGACGGCATCGTGGAGGTGAAAAACGTTTCCCGCGAAGCCGGTTCCCGCACCAAAATGTCCGTCTGGTCCACCGACGAAAGCATCGACCCCATCGGCGCATGTGTCGGCCCCAAGGGCCAGCGTGTGGCCGCCGTGGTGGATGCGCTGAAGGGCGAGAAAATCGACATCATCAAATACAGCGAGGACCCGGCGGAATACATCGCCGCTGCCCTCGCTCCGGCCGACGTCCTGGACGTGTGGATGGCCGACGACGGACGCGGCTGCCGCGTGATCGTACCCGACGACCAGCTGTCCCTGGCCATCGGCAAGGAGGGCCAGAACGCCCGTCTTGCCGCCCGGCTGACCGGCTATAAGATCGACATTAAGCCGGAATCCTATCACGACGAGGAAGAAGAGGCTGTCCCCCTGGGCGAAGCAGCCACGATTGTAACCGGTGAAGAGGACGAGGTCTTCCCGGCGGAGACGGACGCGTAAGGGAGCAAGGAAAGACGGAGGCTGATGGAATTGCGCAAACCAAAAAAGATCCCCCAGCGGCAATGCGTCGGCTGCCGCGCCATGAAGGATAAGAAAGAACTGATCCGGGTCGTCAAGTCGCCGGAGGGCGGCATCGCCCTGGATTTCACCGGAAAAAGCCCGGGACGCGGCGCATATCTGTGCCCGGACAGCGCGTGTCTGACCCGCGCCCGCAAGTCAAAAGCACTGGAGCGCGCCTTTGCCGCGGCGATCCCCGCGGAGGTCTACGACCAGCTGTGCGCACAGATGGAGCAGGGCGATGGGAGCTGAGGAAAAAACAGCCTTCCTGCGTCTGCTGGGCCTGGCCAAACGCGCAGGGCGCGCGGAGCTGGGCGAAGAGGGCACCGGTATGGCCGCCGCCGCAGGGAAGGCCCGCCTGATCCTGACCGCGTCGGACGCGGCGGCCAACAGCGTGCGCCGGGCGGCCCAGTTCGCCGAAGGACGCCGTACGATCGTGCTCTCTGTCCCCTTTTCCAAAGCGGAGCTGGGGGAAGCCTGCGGCCGCGCCTGTTGCGCCATGCTGGCCATTACGGAGTCCGGCCTGGCCCTTTCCGCAGCCGTCAAATTAGCAGACTGCTGTCCCGGCCGGTATGACGGCGCTGTGGAGGCGCTGCGTACAAAGGATACGCGTATCCGCCAGCGCCGGGGCAAAAAGCGCCCGCGCAGTTGAATTCCATATACAATACCATTTTGGAGGTGGCTTTATTTGGGTACTTCAAATCTGAAAAATAAAATCAAGGTGCATGATATCGCAAAGAGCTTCAATCTGCCGTCGAAGGATATTATGAATATTCTGTCGGAATATTCTACGCCTCCGAAAAGTCACAGCGCAGTCATGACCGAGGAGGAGATCTCCATCGTTCTGGACTATCTGACCCAAAAGCATCAGATTTCCAGCATCGAGGTCATTTTTGCAGACAGTCTGCTGAACGCGCAGCAGCAACAGCAGCTGTCCCAGCCCAAGGAGGACGCCAAGGATGCGCCCGCCAAAGACAGCCAGGAGAGCAAACAGGATGCGCCCGCGGCGGCCCCCGCCCCCGCTCCTGCGCCTGTCACGGCGCCGCCCGTTTCCCGTGTGCCTAAGACAAAGATCGTGGATACCCGCAAAGCGACCGACGTCAACCTGGACAAATACGACGAGCGGCTCCAGGATATGGCCGACAGCAGCGCCAAAGGCGGCAGCCAGCGGGCGGGCCGGATGCAGCAGGGCGGCAAGGAAAAATTCCGCAGCAACAACCGCCGCGGCGGCATGACCTTCTCCAACAAGCGCAAGCAGGAGGAGCAGGAAAAGATGCGCCGCCTCCAGCTGGAGATCGCAAAAAAAGCGCCCCTCAAGGTGGAGATCCCCGACGAGATCAGCGTGGGCGAGTTGGCCTCGCGCATGAAAAAGACTGGCGCGGAGGTTGTCAAGGCGCTGATGAAAAACGGCGTCATGGCGTCGTTGAGTCAGTTCATCGACTTTGACACCGCCGCGATTATCGCCGAAGACATGGGCTGCAAGGTCGAGCATGAGGTGATCGTCACCATTGAGGAAAAGCTGATCGACTCCGCTGAGGATAGGCCGGAGGATCTGCTGCCCCGCGCCCCGGTGGTGGTGGTCATGGGCCATGTCGACCACGGCAAGACGTCTCTGCTGGACTATATCCGCAACGCCAACGTCGTCTCCGGCGAGGCCGGCGGCATCACCCAGGCCATCGGCGCTTACACCGTGGAGATCAACGGCAAGCCCATCACTTTCCTGGATACCCCCGGCCACGAGGCCTTTACCGCCATGCGCGCCCGCGGCGCCATGGTGACCGATATCGCCATATTAGTGGTGGCGGGCGACGACGGTATCATGCCCCAGACCATCGAATCCATCAATCACGCCAAGGCAGCGGAGATCCCGCTGATTGTGGCGATCAATAAAATGGATAAGCCTCACGCAGACCCCGAGCGCATCAAGAGCCAGCTGACCGAGCACGGCCTGCTGCCCGAGGACTGGGGCGGCGACACCATCATCTGCCCCATCTCCGCCAAGACCGGTATGGGCGTGGACGACCTGCTGGAAATGGTCACCCTGAAGGCCGAGATGCAGGAGCTGAAGGCCAACCCCAACCGTGCCGCCGCAGGCGCCGTGATCGAAGCGCGTCTGGACAAAGGCCGCGGCCCCGTGGCGACGCTGCTGGTACAAAACGGCACGCTGAACCAGGGCGACATCATCATCGCCGGCACCGCCGTGGGCCGCATCCGCGCCATGGTGGACGACAAGGGCCGCCGGCTCAAGACCGCCGGTCCCTCCGTGCCTGTGGAGATCACGGGCCTGGCGGAGGTCCCCGCCGCCGGCTGCACCTTCAACGCCGTGGCCGACGAGCGTATGGCCCGCGAGCTGGTGGAACAGCGCAAGGCCGAGGAACGCGCCGCCGCCAGCGGACCGGTCCAGAAGGTCACCTTAGAGGATCTGTTCAGCCAGATCCAGGCCGGCGAGGTCAAGGACCTGAACATCATCGTCAAGGCCGACGTCCAGGGCTCCGCCGAGG
>CANSLL010000132.1 GCA_947647695.1 uncultured Clostridia bacterium
CCTGAAGGTTGCCGAAGCGAAGCGGATGCTGGAAACGGGGGAAGCATATACTGTCGGGGAAGCCACCCGTTTGGCTGAGGTCAGCCGCAGCGCGTTTTATAAATATAAGGACATGGTGATGCCCTTTAACAACATGCGCTCCGGTCGGATCCTGACCTTTTATACGCTGCTGAAGGATAAGCCGGGCGTTCTGTCCACGGTGCTGGCGATTTTTGCGTCCTCCGGGGCGAATATCCTCACCATCAATCAAAGCATTCCCACCAATGGCTGCGCCGCAGTCACGATCTCGGCGGAGACCTCGGATATGACGGACAGTCTGGAGGACCTGGTCAACCGTGTCAGTGCGGAGGAGGAGATCATCCGTTTTGAGATATTGGCGGGATAAGAAACGATAAGGAGACAGACCATGATCAATGTTGCAGTATTGGGCTTTGGCACCGTCGGCGCGGGCGTGGCGGAGGTCCTGGAGAAAAACGGCGCCCTGATTGCCGGGCGGCTGGGGGAGGATGTGCGCCTGAAATATATCCTGGACATCCGGGACTTCCCGGACAGTCCCTTTGGGCATTTGGTGATCCACGATTTTTCCCTGATCGAGCAAGACCCGGAGATTGACGTGGTCGTGGAGACCATCGGCGGCGCGTCGGTAGCCTGGGAATATACCAGGCGGGCGCTGGCGGCGGGCAAACATGTGGTTACCTCGAACAAGGAGCTGGTGGCTGTCCATGGCGCCGGCCTGCTGCAGCTGGCGCGGGAGAAAAACGTCAACTATTTGTTTGAAGCGGCCGTGGGCGGCGGCATCCCGGTGCTGCGTCCGATCCAGCAGTGCCTGGCGGCTAATGAGATTGAGGAGATCTACGGCATCCTGAACGGGACGACCAATTATATTTTGACGCGGATGGTCCACGCCGGCGTATCCTTTGGGGAGGCGCTGCGGGAAGCTCAGTCCCTGGGCTATGCCGAACAGGACCCGACGGCGGATGTGGCGGGTTACGACGCCTGCCGCAAGATCTGCATCCTGGCGGATCTTGCCTTTGGCCGCGAGCTGCCCCCGGAACAGGTGCCCACAGAGGGGATTTCCGACATTGCGTTGGAGGACGTGACGCTGGTGGAGCGCGCAGGCTGGCGCGTCAAGCTCCTGGGCCGCGCCGTGCGGGGAGTGGACGGACGTGTCAGCGCCTATGTTGCGCCCCATCTGATTCATGAGCGCCATCCCATGGCAGGCGTGGCGGACGTGTTTAACGCCGTTTTGGTGCGGGGCAACGCCGTGGGCGAGGTGATGTTTTACGGTCCCGGCGCGGGCAAGCTGCCCACGGCCAGTGCTGTGGTGGCGGACGTGATTGATGCGGCCCGGCACCGTACAAAACGGAAGGAGATCGGTTGGGCGCCCTGGGACGCCGCGGCGGCCGGCGACCCACAGGCGCTTCCCATGCGGCTTTATCTTCGGACCGCCGCCGGACGCGCCCGGGTGGAAGAAGTTTTTCCCGGCAGCGAGATTTTGGCGGAAGCGGAAGAAATCGCGTTGATCACGCCCCGGATGGCCCGCTGTGAGGCGGAAAAGCGTGCCGCGGGCCTGCGCCCGTGCGCAAAACTTTGTGTACTGGGCTGACGCCGGAACGTATGATAGAACAGCGGAATTTGATTTGAACACTCCGGCAATCAAACGATCCAGAAGATTCTGGACCCTTTGTGTTGCCGGAGAAAGCAATCCCTGTTTTGCGGCTGCCCTATGGGCGGGCAAAACGGATCGAAATCATTTGGTATCCCCCGGCGGGGATCGGACTGCCGGAGGAATCGGAACAGGAGAGAGAACAATGGGCCTGATTGTACAGAAATTCGGCGGTACATCCGTGGCAGACGCCGGACGCATCCGGCATGTGGCGGGTATCATTGCCGAGACTTATAAAGCAGGGAACGACGTGATTGTCGTTTTGTCTGCCCAGGGCGACACGACGGACGACCTGATCGAAAAAGCAGAGGAGATCAATCCTCAGGCATCGAAGCGGGAGTTGGATATGCTGCTGTCCACGGGCGAGCAGATCTCCGTAGCCCTTTGCGCCATGGCGCTGCAAAGCATGGGCCTGCCCGCCGTTTCCCTGACGGCCTGGCAGGTGGGTATTCAGACGAACCAGACATATAGTGACGCACGCATCCGCAAGATCGCCAAGGAGCGCATCCGCGCGGAGCTGGATAAGAGAAAGATCGTGATCGTGACGGGCTTCCAGGGTGTGAACGCTTACGGCGATGTGACTACCCTGGGCCGCGGCGGCTCAGACACCAGCGCCGTGGCACTGGCGGCTGCGTTCCACGCTGATCTTTGCCAAATTTACACAGATGTGGACGGCGTGTATACCGCCGATCCCCGTATCGTGCCTAACGCGCGCAAGCTGCCGGAGATCACCTACGCCGACATGCTGGAGCTTGCGTCCCAGGGCGCCCAGGTGCTGCACAACCGTAGCGTGGAGCTGGCAAAGAAATATCATGTCAATATGGAAGTGGTTTCGAGTATGGAACGGGTCCCCGGCACAAAAGTTAAGGAGGTCGTGAAAGTGGAGAAGACAAATATCGGCGGCGTGGCCAAGGAGACAAATTTTGCAAGGCTGTCCCTGGTGGGGCTGGAGGATTGCCCCGGCGTCGCGTTTAAGGTATTTTCGCTGTTGAGCAGAAATCATGTCAATGTGGATATCATTTTGCAGTCTGTGGGCCGCAGCGGCAGTAAGGACATCAGCTTCACCTGCCCGATGAGTAGCCTGGAGGATACCCACCGTCTGCTGGAGGAAAACCGGGACGCGTTGGGTTACGATACCGTGGAGGTGGACGACAACGTGGCGAAGATCAGCCTGGTGGGCGCCGGGATGATGACCCATGTGGGCGTGGCCTCGGATATGTTTGAGGCCCTTTACGACGCAGGCATCAACATCCAGATGATCGCGACCTCCGAGATCCGCATTTCCGTCCTGGTAAGCAAGGACGATGCGAACCGCGCCATCAAGGTAGTGCACGATAAATTCTTTGACGACGAGGAGTAATTGACCCTCTTCCTTTTTCCGGCGCAGCGTGGTATACTGATTACATCAGCTATACGCACGCTGCGCTGCTTTTTGGCGGAGAAAAGAAAAAATTGTGCGAACGCTTATTTCAGCGTAGGAGGAATGACGGATGATCTATCATTGCGAAAGCGAGGACTGTGGTTTCTGGGGCGAGGGCAGCCAGATGCCCAAGGTATGCCCCTGGTGCGGGAAAATGCTGAAGGCAGTGGAGGAAGACAAGATGGAGGGCGACGATTGGGCTGCCCTCGGCAATTACTGGACCGATCAGGGCGAGGAAGGCAAGGAACGCATGGTGGCGTGCTTCCGCAAGGCGGCGTTCCTGGGCAGCGCCTGGGGGACCTGCAATCTGGGCATCTGCTATGAACAGGGCGACGGCGTGGAGGAGGATCCCAAACAGGCCTTCTGGCTGTATCAGCAGGCTTACGATATGGGCAGTCTCAATGCCGTATGCTGCCTTGGTGTGGCCTATGAGTGGGGAATCGGCACAGAAAAGGACGAGCGTATGGCGGTGGAATATTATCAAAAGGCGGCGAACTATGGTTCGGCGCGGGGCCAGATTCTGCTGCACAGGGCCTATCACGCAGGCAAGGGTGTGGAGAAGGATCTGGATAAAGCAATGTTCTGGCTGCGGTCGGCAGCGTATCAGCGCCATGGAGAAGCCATGCACCGGTTGGGTATGTGCTATGAATACGGAGACGGTGTGGAACAGTCCTGGGATCATGCGGCCCGCTGGTTCCGCGAGGCCGCGGATGCGGGGGTGGCTCCGGCCATGCTGGATCTGGGCTGGTGCTATGAACGGGGCCTGGGTGTGGAGCAGTCCTGGGACGAGGCGGCCCACTGGTACCGTGAAGGGGCGGAAGCGGGCAACGGCCACGCCATGGGAAATTTGGGCTGGTGCTATGATAACGGCAAAGGCGTGAAGCAGGATTACGCTGCCGCCGCCCAATGGTTTTTGAAAGGCGCCCATGCGGGGGACGTGCGCAGCATGTACTGCATCGGCTGGGATTATGAGTTTGGCGAGGGCGTGGAAGAGGATCTTCAGGAGGCTGTGCGTTGGTATCGTGCTGCCGCCGAAGGCGGTCACCGGGACGCGATGACGAATTTGGGGTACTGCTACGAGGCGGGCCGGGGCGTGGAGCAGTCCTGGGAAAAAGCGGTGGAGTGGTACCGCAAGGGTGCGGAAGCGGGCAGCGGCCGCGCCATGGGCAACCTTGCCTGGTGCTATGACAACGGCAAGGGCGTGCCGCTGGACGAAGCCACTGCCGCGTCCTGGTATCAAAGGGGCGCGGAAGCGGGCAACGTTCGTTCCATGAGCAACCTGGGCGTGTGCTACGAACACGGTCAGGGCGTGGAGCGGAATTTTGAGACGGCTGTTTCCTGGTACAAACGCGCCGCCGAGGCGGGAGATCGGGAAGCGTTGACGAATCTGGGGTATTGTTATGAAGCGGGCCACGGGGTAGAGCAATCCTGGGAAAAAGCGGTGGAGTGGTACCGCAAGGGCGCGGAAGCGGGCAGCGGCCGTGCCATGGGGAACCTTGCCTGGTGCTATGACAACGGAAAAGGCGTGGCGCAGGACGAGGCGATGGCGGCATCCTGGTATCAAAAGGGCGCAGATACGGGGAATGTCCGCTGCATCAACAACCTGGGCGTATGCTATGAGCATGGCCAGGGTGTGGAGCAGGACCAGGCGCGGGCGGCGGAGCTGTATTTGCAGGCAGCGCAGCACGGCCATCGGGATGCAATGACGAATTTGGGTTACTGCTACGAAGCGGGCCACGGCGTGAAGCAGTCCTGGAAAAAGGCGGTGGAGTGGTACCGCAAGGGTGCGGAAGCAGGCAGCGGCCGCGCCATGGGCAACCTTGCCTGGTGTTGTGAGCATGGCAAAGGCGTGAGGAAGGATCTGCAGGAGATGGTCGCCTGGTACCGCAAAGGCGCGGAGGCGGGCAGCCTGCGCTCGATGCACAATCTTGCCTGCTGTTATGAGGACGGCCAGGGCGTCAAACAGAGTTGGAAGGAAGCGTTTGCCTGGTACCGCAAGGCGGCGGAGGGCGGATATGAGTATGCGCAAAGCGCGTTGGGAAGCTGTTACGAATACGGCAACGGTGTAAAAAAGGACCCGGCGGCGGCATTTGCCTGGTACAGCAAAGCAGCGGAGCAGGGGTACCGGGGCGGGATCAACAATCTGGGCCGCTGCTATGAAAATGGCGTCGGTGTGGATCAGGACCTGACGCGGGCGGTGGAACTGTATCAAAAGGCGGCGGAGCTGGGAGACGCTCCTGCCATGGGCAACCTGGGCAACTGCTACGAATACGGAAAAGGCGTGGAAAAGGATCTGACGCTGGCCATGGAGTGGTATTGCAAAGGCGCGGAGGCGGGCAACCGCCGGTCCATGTTCTGCGCCGGTTGGGGCTATGCCAACGGTTCCGGTGTGGAGCAGGATATGGAAAAGGCTCTGTACTGGTACGAAAAGGCTGCCGAAAAGGGCCACAGCGGCGCGATGTACAATATGGGCTGGCACTTTGCCAACGGCGACGGCGTGGAGAAAGACGGGGAGCGGGCGGTCTACTGGTACACCAGGGCAGCCAAGGCCGGCCACGGGGATGCCATGAACAATTTGGGCGAGTGCTATGCCTTGGGCTGCGGCGTGGAACGGGACATGACAAAGGCGATGTATTGGTACCGCAAATCGGCGGCCCAGGGCAATGAAATGGCGGAATATAACATGGGCTGGTACGCCGAACAGGCGGGGGAGCTGTCCAAAGCCTATGCCCACTACCGCAAAGCCGCCAGCGGTGGAGACAATAGCGCATGGTGGGCGCTGGGCCGGTTCTACGAGGAAGGTATTGTCGTGCAGCGGGATGAAAAGGAAGCCCGCAGCTGTTATAAAAAGGGCGAAAAGTTAGGGTCGGTCAAATGCGCGATGCGTCTGGCGCGTTGCAGGCTGTTGGGGATCGGCATTCGTAAAGACCGGCAGGAAGGACTGTCTCTTTGCCGCCAGGCGTTGGCTCTGGCAAAGGAAAGCGATGAAAAGGAGGATTACGGCTACGACAGCGAGCTTGCCCTGCTGGAGGCCGTGATCGCAGAGAACGAATAAGGAACAGAAACCGAGAGAGACATCCCGCCGGATGTCTCTCTTGGCTGCATAAAATATGGATTACCTC
>CANSLL010000133.1 GCA_947647695.1 uncultured Clostridia bacterium
TGCAATTCAGCGAAAAAAAGAGTACACTACACCAGACAATTTAATAATGGGAGTTGTTCAAATTTGTTGTAACGCCGGAGAAGATCCCGGCGGAAGGAGAAGAAGCAAATGAAAAAGCACACTCTTGCGCTCCTCCTGTCGTTTGCGATGATGGCTATGGCACTCAGCGGCTGCGGAGGCCCGAAGTCTAATGGCAACGGCAGCGACGACGCGAACGCTTCCAGAGCCGACAGGAATGAGATCGCTGTCGGCATTGCTCAGGATCTCGGAGACAGTCTTGACCCATATCAGATGACCGCGGCAGGAACCAGAGAGATCTTATTCAACGTGTATGAAGGCCTGTATAAGCCCAATTCGGACGGTGACTTCGTCCCCGCGCTGGCGGAGGAGTACACCGTATCCGACGACGGCTCGACGTACACCTTCACCCTGCGCCAGGGCGTGCAGTTCCACAACGGGACCGCCATGGACGCAGCCGACGTTGTATATTCTTTCAACACCTGCGCCGCTACCTCTGTGGACTCGTCCCTGGGAGCGGCGCTTTCTAATGTCAAATCCGTCGAGGCATCGGCGGAGGGCGACACCGTCACGGTCACGCTGGCCATCCCCGACAGCGACTTTTTGGCCTATGTCGCGTCGGTGTACATCGTGCCGGACGACTATACCGACCAGGCGACCGCGCCGGTGGGCACCGGTCCGTTCCGCTATGTCTCCCGCAGCGTGCAGGAAAACGTCGTCATGGAAAAATTTGACGAATACTGGGGCGAGGGCGCCAAGGTCGACCGCGTGACCTTTATGATCTACGAGGACGGTACGGCGCTGATGACGGCCCTGAGCAGCGGCGCTGTGGACCTGGCCATGCACCTGTCCGTTTCCCAGGTCAAGAACCTGGGGGATCAGTACAATGTGCTGGAAGGGACCATGAATCTGGTCCAGGCGCTGTATCTGAACCACAAGGAAAAGCCCTTTGACGATGTCCGCGTGCGTCAGGCGCTGTGCTATGCCGTGGACAAGGATCAGATCCTTGCGCTGACGGCGGAAGGCCACGGCACCAAGCTCGGTTCTTCCATGTACCCGGCTTTCAGCAAGTATTTCGACGACAGCCTGACGGAGTATTATCCTTACGACCCCGAGAAGGCAAAAGCGCTGCTGGTTGAAGCGGGGTATCCCAACGGCTTTGAGATGACCATCATTGCCCCGTCCAACTACACGCCCCATGTGGCTGCAGCCCAGGTGCTGGCGGAGCAGCTGGGCGCGGTGGGCATCCGCGTCAACCTCCAGGAGGTCGAATGGAACACCTGGGTCAAGGACATCTACGGCGGCCGGAATTTCCAGGCGACTGTAGTAGGCTTCGATGCCGCGAACTTGACGGCCAACGCCTTGCTCCAGCGTTGGGTTTCCGATGCGGACAAGAACATGATCAACTTTAACAACCCGGATTATGACCGCGTGATGGCGGAGGCCAACGCCACCACAGACGACGCCGCCCGCACGGAGCTGTTCCGTCAGGCGGAGCGTATCCTGACCGAGCAGGCTGCCAACGTCTATATCCAGGACCTGGCGGACATGGTGGCGATCAACAAGGACCTGACGGGCTTTGCGTTCTATCCGCTGTATGTGATGGACCTGTCCCATGTGTCCTATGTGAGCTGACGCAGGCGAATCCCTGAAAAAACAGACAGAAAAGAGGCGGGGAGATGAAATACATCCTCAGAAAACTCGGCACTCTCATTATTACATTGTTCATCGTTTCACTCCTCGCCTTTTCTGCCTTTCAGCTGATCGGAGACCCCACGACCACCATGTTGGGCATCAATGCCACGCCGGAGCGTGTGGCGGAGCTTCAGCACGAACTGGGCTTTGACCGTCCCCTGCTGGTGCGCTACGGCGAATGGCTGGTGAACTTTGTACAGGGGGATATGGGGACCTCTTACAGCTACCGGATGCCCGTGGCCGCTATGGTGGGCGAAAAGCTGCCCATCACCTTTTTCCTGACCATTTTTGCCTTTGTGCTGACGGCGGTGGTTTCCATTCCCTTGGGCATCATCACCGCGCGCCGGGAGGGCGGCGTGTTTGACCGGGTGATGACCGTACTGGATCAGATCGTAATGTCCATCCCGCCGTTTTTCACCGGTATCTTACTGACCTGTGTGTTCGGCTTGATCCTGAAGGTATTCCAACCGGGCAATTTCGACGCGGTCCGCGGCGACCCGCTGGCGTTTTTGCTCTATATGCTGTTCCCGGCCCTCTCCATCGCCATTCCCCGCATCGCCATGACGGTAAAAATGCTGCGGTCCTCCATCCTGGACCAGATGGGCCAGGACTACATCCGCACCGCATACAGCCGCGGCAGCGACCGGGATATGGTGCTCTGGCAGCACGCTCTGCGCAATGCCCTGATCCCGGTGATCACGTTCCTGGCGGTCTCTGTGGCGGAGATGGTGGCGGGGAGCATCGTCGTTGAGCAGGTGTTCTCCATTCCGGGCATTGGGCGGCTGCTGCTGGCGTCCATCAGCAACCGGGACTTCCCCGTGGTCCAGGCTATTGTGGTGATCCTGGCGCTGTGGGTGGTCGTGGTCAATTTCCTGGCGGACATGCTTTATCAGTACATCGACCCGCGCATCCGGCTGAATTAAAGGGAATACTGAAGAAAGGCCGGAGAGGGGCAAAGGGAGCATATGAAAAAGAAAATCAATACACAACAAAAAACAAACTGGTTCCTCTATGTGGGCGGCGCGATCACGCTGTTTATGACGGCGCTGATCGTGATGGGCTACCTATGGACGCCCTATGAACCCAACGCCATGGACGCCTCCTGCATGGCCCAGGCGCCGGGGCTTGCCCACCTCATGGGGACAGATAATTTCGGTCGGGACATCTTCTCCCGCGTCCTCCAAGGTGCGGGGACGACCTTTTTTATCGCCCTGTGCGTGGTGGCCATCGGCGCCGTGGCCGGTACGGTCATCGGCGGCCTGACGGGGTACTTCGGCGGCTGGGGCGACGAGGTGCTGATGCGCGTGTGCGATTCCATCACGGCGTTTCCCAGCATCCTGCTGGCGCTGGTGGTCATTGCCGTGCTGGGGCCGGGAAAATGGAACGTGATCTGGGTGCTGGGCATTTTGTTCATCCCCAGCTTTGCCCGCATCGTGCGGGGGGAGTTTGCCAAGTGCAAGCACCTGAACTACGTCAAATCCGCCCATCTCATGGGAGCGGGCCATATCCGCATCATGGTGCGTCATATCCTGCCCAATATCCTGCCCGTGCTGCTGCCTGCGATCTCCATCGGGTTTAATAACGCGGTGCTGGCGGAGGCCAGCATGAGCTTCCTCGGCATCGGTGTCAGCCCCACGGAAGCGAGCCTGGGCCGGATGCTGTCCGACGGGCAGGCGTATCTGCTGCGGGGCCTGCCGTGGTACGCCCTTTGCGTGGGCTGTACCATCGTGATGTTGATTTTAGGCTTCAGTATGCTGGGCGAGGGATTGCAGCAGCGCCGCCGGCGGTGAGGAGGAAAAGTCGATGCTGGAGGTAAAAGACCTGCGGGTACGGTTTTTGTCCCGCCCGGAAAAGTACGCTGTGGACGGCGTTTCCTTCCATATGGACGACGGCGAGATCCTGGGCCTGGTGGGGGAGAGCGGATCGGGCAAGAGCGTGACGGCCATGGCCGTCAGTGGCCTGCTGCCCCGGCGGCAGACGGAGTGCAGCGGGAGCATCCTCCTGGACGGTCGGGAGATGCTGAACGTGGACCGGGACGCCATCCGCGCGGTCCAGGGGAAGGATCTGAGCGTGGTCTTTCAGGAGCCGATGACGTCCCTGGATCCGGTGATGCGGATCGGGCGGCAGGTGGAGGAAAGCCTGCGCATCCATACGGATATGACGGCGGAGCAGCGCAAAACGGCGGCGCTGCGCGCCATGACCGAGGCGGAGCTGAAGGACCCGGAGCTGACTTACCACAAATACCCCCACGAGCTGTCCGGCGGGATGCTCCAGCGGGTAATGATCGCTGCGGCTATCGTTTCCGAGCCGAAGCTGCTGCTGGCGGACGAGCCGACCACGGCCCTGGATGTGACGATCCAGGCCCAGATTTTGGAGCTGCTGAAAAAGATCAACCGGGAAAAGGGGATGAGCATTTTGTTCATTTCCCACAACCTAAATGTGGTGCGTAAGCTCTGTACCCGCGTGGCGGTGATGCACAAGGGGCGCATCGTGGAGACCGGCTCCGCGGAGGATGTGTTTTACCATCCCCAGGAGGCGTATACCCAACATTTGATCGCGGCGATCCCCACACGGGATAAGCGGCTGCGGTAAGGGACGCGGAGAAGAAGGGAGGGGCGCACGGATGAGCGAGGAATTGATCCTGAAGGTAGACAATGTTTGCAGCTATTATAAAAAGGGCGGCGGACTGTTTGGAAAACCGGAAAAGCGGCAGGTGCTGGATCACGTCAGCTTTACCATCCACAGCGGCGAGGTGCTGGGCTTGGTGGGCGAGAGCGGCTGCGGCAAAACGACGCTGGCGCGCACGATCCTCGGTATGCTCAAGGATTACAGCGGTGAGATCGTCCACTATTCCAAGCGGCCGCAGATGGTGTTTCAGGACCCCTTCAGCGCCCTGAATCCGGCGCGGACCATCGGCTGGATCCTGGAGGAGCCGCTGAAAATTTACGGAAAGTACAGCGCTGCGGAGCGCCGCCGCCGGGTGGAGGAGATGCTGGAGCAGGTGGGCTTGTCCGCCGAGTGCGTTTCCCGGCGGCCCCATGAGCTGTCCGGCGGACAGCGCCAGCGGGTGTGCATCGCCTCGGCGCTGATCGTGCGTCCCCGGCTGATCATCGCGGACGAGCCGGTGTCGGCCCTGGATGTGACGATCCAGGCTCAGATCTTGCAGCTGCTGGCGGATATGCGCCAGCAATACAACCTGAGCTATTTGTTCATCTCCCACGATCTGAACGTGGTCTACCAGCTCTGCGACCGGGTGATCGTGATGCAGACGGGCCAGATCGTGGAAGCGGCCACGGTGGACGATCTGTTTGACCACCCGCAGCATGAGTATACAAAACAGCTGCTGCGCGCGGCGGAGTGAAGGAACGGAACAGAAACGCGGACGGAAAGCAATCTGCCTTCCGTCCGTTTTTGGCGTTTTGCTGTTGGGAGCATGTGCTGTAACATACGTCATTCCTGATGATGGGCAAAATTCAGCTCCATAAACGTACCGATCATCCGAAAACCGTACTTTTCATAAACAGGCCGTCCCATTTTGGACGCGCCGAGCCACAGCTGGGAGATGCCCCGCTCCGTGGCTTCGGCGGCCAGCTTGTCCAAAATCTGTGTGGCAAGGCCCTGCCCGCGGTACGCCGGGGCGGTGTACATATTTGTAATATAGCCCTTGATGCCGCTTTTGTTCGCATACGACGGCGGAAGCTCGTAAAAAATGATGCCGCCCGTGGCGGCGAACGCGCCGCCGTCCTCGCAGATCCACTGGACCAAGGACCCGTCGCTGAGTTTTTTATGGAAAAAGACGCGCATCTCGCGATCGACCTCGGTGGGCGCGGCCCCCTCGTCGATCAGCTGTTTTTTGCGCGCTTCTGTCAGCATTTCGGCGTCCTCCGCCGTTGCGCGTCTGAAAAGCAATTTGATCCCTCCCTGCGGATGTGCTGTCTTTATTGTACCATAAGCGGCTTGCCGCCGCAAGGTGCGGCGGCAGGCTGTTTTGGCGCATGGATGTAATTGCTTTGGCGCGGAGACGGAAACAGCGCTGCGGTCCCGTTCGCACAGGTCCGCAGCGCTATGATTCATCGGGGACGTATTCTGCAATATCTTCCAGGCGGCAATTTAGTGCCGCGCATAATTTGCTCAGAGTTTTTGTTTCCATGTTGTCGTTTGCGCGCAAACGACGGACAGTTTTGCTGTTAATGCCGCATTTTTCTCTCAGAAAGTATGTGGAAATCCCTTTTTTTCATCAGGACCCATAGCTTATCAAAAATGATCATTTTATCACCTCTTGTGCGCCGTTGGGGACATACTCCGCCACATCTTCCAGGCGGCAATGCAGGATCGTGCACAGCTTGTCCAGCGTGTGCGTGGATACCGGAAGATCAGTCTGGAGTCGCTGGGCGGTCGCGTGACTTATGCCGTGTTTGACGCGCAGGGTATAGGTGGTCACATTCTGTTCCGCCATGGTTTTCCATAATGGCGCATAGCA
>CANSLL010000134.1 GCA_947647695.1 uncultured Clostridia bacterium
ATTGGTCTGGCGACCAGCGCGATGGATTCCGACGGTCTGGACGAAGTGATTGATGACATCGAGACTCAGCCTGTTGACCCCTACGCCTTCACTGGTGAGGTCACCATGGACAAGACGAACCATGTCATTACCTTCAAGGCTGCAAATGACGCTACCGGTTATGGTACGAATGGTGCAAACGTTATCGTTGGCAAGGGCACAGCCCCTGCTCTGCTTAACGACATCTCCCGTTTCCTGGGCGCGCTCTATCGCAGCATGGGCGTAGTGTCTATCGAGTTTGACGGCGAAGCCTACACTTGGGATCCTGCTCATGCCGCCGCTGGCAGCGGCAGAGACGAGCTGGCAGGCAGCAACTGGTATGGAACCGATGGCACGCTCGTGGCTGACATTGGCGCCGCTTCTACTGCCGCGATTGGCGCTAATGGCGGTAATGTGAACGGCGTGTCCTTCCCGATGATTCTGGACGGCACGACTTGGACAATTAAGATTGTGACCTTTACTCCTGCCCCCTGATAGAACAGGCAAAACGAGTCATTTACGCAAAAAGGACCCGTCCCAAAAGGGACGGGTCCTTTCTCTGTTTGTATCAGTCCGCGCGGAGAAGTGCCACGACATAATACGCCATGTTTGGACCATTCATCTGCGAATAAGAGGTGCCGGTGGCCAGGTACCACGATACCGTATTCCCCTTCCAATCCACATTACAGGTGCCGCCGCTCATATAGTTGAGGCAGGAACCCTTATACGGCCCTATACACATAACGCGGCTGTCCTGGTCAAAAATCCACACAACGATAGGCGAACCCGGAAATGTGATCTTGTTTGCGTGCTCTGCGCCATGGGTCCCGTCGCCGGTGTAGCCGGTGGTCCAGATTTTGCAGTTGCCGCGCTTGGCAAGCTCCGCCTGGATGGCGGCGTCCGTTGTTTTTCGCGCGGACGTCTCCGCTGCATCCGCCGCCGCGCGGGCGTCCACTTCCGCTTTCAGCGCCGCGTCGATTTTGGCGTTGTCGGCGTTGAAGTCCTGCATCATCACCCGGTCGTGCAGTTCCCATTGGTTCAGCTGATAGTTGCTTGTTTTGTTCATGTTTGAAGCTTCCTTTCATCAAATCAAATGTTAGGGCGGTAAAATTGCCCTACACCAAAGGTGCAGGGCACGGGTTTTGTTGCACGGTTCCGTGCAACGCCAACGCAAAAAATTTCTCCCCGCCCCGGGGCAGGAAAATTTGCCAAAATCCCGATTGCAATACGCCGCGATTTCCGATATACTGAATACTGCATGCACAGCGGAAACCACCGCAAAAGGAAAAGGAGCGTGGCGCGATGACGCCGGTCACATTTTGGGTCCCCTGCCTGTTCGGCCTGGAAGGGCTGGTGGGCGACGAGCTGCGCCGTCTGCACATGGCGGACGTGCGCGTGGAAAACGGCCATGTACGCTGCGCCGGTACCGTCGCCGACATCCCCCGGCTGAACCTGAACCTGCGCTGCGGCGAGCGGGTGCTGGTCCTGTTGGGGACGTTCCCCGCCGCGTCCTTTGACGCGTTGTTTGAAAACGTAAAGGCCCTGCCCTGGGAGGACTGGGTCCCCAGGGACGGCGCGTTCCCTGTGAAGGGGTACAGCCTGGACAGCGCCCTGCACTCTGTGCCGGACTGCCAGAAAATCGTCAAAAAGGCCGTTGCGGCCCGTCTGGGGGCGAAGTACGGCTTGGAGCAGCTGCCGGAGACGGGAGCGGTCTATCAGCTCCAGTTTGCCATCATGCACGACCGGGCGGCCCTGTTCCTGGACACCTCCGGAGCGGGGCTGCATAAGCGGGGCTACCGCGCCGTGGGCGTGAAAGCGCCCCTGCGGGAGACGCTGGCGGCGGCGATGGTGACGCTGTCCCGCTACCGGGGCAGGGATCCCTTCTGCGACCCCTTCTGCGGCAGCGGCACCATCGCCATCGAGGCGGCGCTGATCGCGAAAAACCGCGCCCCCGGCCTGGAGCGCAGCTTTGCGGCCCAGAAATGGGACTGTGTGCCCGCCGCCCACTGGATGGACGCGGCGGAGGAGGCCATGGACGGGGAGTTTGACGGCGCTTACGACATCTGGGGCGGCGACATCGACCCAAAGGCCGTGGCCATCGCTAAAAGCAACGCGGAAAAGGCCGGCGTGGGGGACTGGGTGCGCTTTGAAGTGGCCGACGCCCTGACGCTGCGCCGGGAGAGCGAATACGGCCAGCTGGTGACGAACCCGCCCTACGGCGAGCGCCTGATGGAGCAGGAGACGGCGGGACAGCTGTACCGCGCTTTTGGCCAGACGGCGGCACGTCTGCCGGAGAAGTGGCGGGTGTATCTCCTCTCGTCCCACCCGGAGTTCGAGGCGTGCTATGGGGCCCTGGCGGCGAAGAAACGCAAGCTGTACAACGGGATGCTCAAGTGCAATCTGTTTATGTATTACCGCTGAGGCGAGAAGAGGGGAGGAAGGGCCTGTGAGACATCTGTTTATCATCAACCCCAGGGCGGGCAAGAGGGACAGCACGGAAAAGCTGCTGGACCAGATCGAAACGCTGCGGCGGGAAAAGGATGTGGTTTGCGAGATCGTGCTGACCCGGCGCTGCGGCGACGCGGAGACGGCGGCCCGCCGGGCGGCGGCGAGCGGCGAGGCGTACCGCATCTACGCCTGCGGCGGCGACGGCACGCTCAACGAGGTAGCCAACGGCGCCATCGGCGCGCCCAATGTGGAGCTGACGGTGGTGCCCGTGGGCACGGGCAACGATTTTATCAAAAATTACGGCGAGGACAGCGCCCGGTTCCTGGACCTCAACCAGTTATGGGACGCGCCCGGCCATGAGTTGGACGTGATCGACTGCAACGGCCGCGTGGCCCTGACCATCGCCTGTGTGGGCGTGGACGCCCGTGTGGCGGCGGATGTCCATAAGTACAACCGCTATCCCGCCGTGGGCGGCAGCCGGGCGTATCTCGCCTCTGTAGCCGTCCACTTTTTCAAAAAGCTGGCCGAACGGTTCACCGTCAGCTATAACGGCCAGACCACCATCGGGGAGTACACCCTGATCTGCGTCTGCAACGGCCGCTACTACGGCGGCGGCTTCATGCCCGTGGCCGACGCCCGCATGGACGACGGGATGCTGGAGACGTTAGTGGTCCGCCGGGTAAGCCATGGGGCGTTCCTGCGTCTCCTGCCGGCCTACGCCGCCGGGGACGCCTGGAAGTATCCCGACATCGTCCACCGCGTCCGCGCGCCGGAGGTGCGCATCCAGGCGCGCCAGCCCTTCCCCGTGGTGCTGGACGGCGAGGTCCTGATGACCGCCGGCGTCCGCATTGGTCTAAGCCCCCACAAGCTGCGGTTTTTCGCGCCGGAGGGCGCGTCGTGCAACCGCACCGCCCGCCTGCGGTTGGCTGAGCGGAAAGGGAAAGGTCAAAGTATGTCAAAAATACACAAAGAAAACAGCAAAAATTTGGGATAATTTTCCCTATATTTCTCTTGCGCAATGGATAAGATTGATTTATTATAATAACAGTGTTAGCACTCAACGGTAAAGAGTGCTAATCCGCCGCCGGACCGGCGGCGCAGGCATGAAACGTTGAAGACGGAAAATTAAGTTCAGACAGTAGGAGGAACCCAAAATGAAATTGAATCCGTTGGCAGACCGCGTCGTATTGAAGATGGTCGAGGTTGAGGAGACCACCAAGGGCGGTCTGATCCTGACCGGCAACGCAAAGGAAAAGCCCTCTGTGGCGGAAGTCGTCTCCGTCGGCCCTGGAGGCATGGTGGACGGCAATGAAGTCAAGATGACCGTCTCCGTGGGCGACAGGGTCATCACCAGCAAGTATTCCGGCACCGAGGTCAAGATGGACGGCGTGGAATACACCATCGTGCGCCAGAGCGACATCCTGGCCATCGTGGAATAAGCGCGAATAGAAGAATAGGAGGCAGATTGACATGGCAAAGATTCTCAAGAGCAATGATGAAGCCCGCAAGGCATTGGAGACCGGCATCGACAAGCTGGCCGATACAGTCAAGGTCACCCTGGGCCCCAAGGGCCGCAACGTGGTCCTGGAGCGCAAATACGGCCCTCCGCTGATCACCAACGACGGCGTGACTATCGCAAAGGAGATCGAGCTGGAGGATTCCTTTGAGAACATGGGCGCGGCCCTGGTCCGCGAGGTGTCCACCAAGACCAACGACGTGGCCGGCGACGGCACCACCACCGCCACCATCCTGGCCCAGGCGATGATCCACGAGGGCCAGCGCAACCTGGCCGCAGGCGCCAACCCCATCGTGATGCGCAAGGGCATGGCCAAGGCTGTGGAGGCCGCTGTGGCGTCCATCAAGGCTAACGCCAAGAAGGTCACCGGCACCGAGGACATCGCCCGCGTAGGCACCGTTTCCTCCAGCGACGAGTCCATCGGCAAGCTGATTGCAGAGGCGATGGAGAAGGTCAGCAACGACGGCGTCATCACCGTGGAGGAGTCCAAGACGGCGGAGACCTACAGCGAGATCGTGGAAGGTATGATGTTCGACCGGGGCTATATTACCCCGTATATGGTCACCGATACCGATAAGATGGAAGCGGTGATGGACGACGCATATATCCTGATGACCGATCAGAAGATCAGCATGATCCAGGATCTGGTCCCCGTGCTGGAGGACGTGATGAAGAGCGGCCGCCGTCTGGTCATCATTGCCGAGGATGTGGAGGGCGAGGCCCTGTCCACCCTGATTGTCAACCGCCTGCGCGGCACGCTGAATGTGGTTGCCATCAAGGCTCCCGGCTTTGGCGAGCGCCGCAAGGCCTTGCTGGAGGATATCGCCATCCTGACCGGCGCGACTCTGGTCTCCCCCGATCTGGGCTATGAGCTCAAGGATGCGTCCGTGCAGATGCTGGGCCATGCCCGTCAGGTGAAGGTGGATAAGGAAAACACCATCATCGTCGGCGGCGACGGCAGCCGCGAGGCTATCGACGCCCGCATCAAGCAGATCCGCGGTCAGCTGGAGAACGCGCCGTCTGAGTATGAGCACGAGAAGCTCCAGGAGCGTCTGGCGAAGCTGGCCGGCGGCGTGGCCGTCATCAAGGTCGGCGCGGCCACGGAGACGGAAATGAAGGAGAAGAAGCTGCGCATCGAGGACGCCCTGAACGCCACCCGCGCTGCGGTGGAAGAGGGCATCGTCCCCGGCGGCGGCACCATCTTTGTGGACGCCATCGCTGCGGTGGAGGCCCTGGTGGACCAGGTCGAAGGCGACGAGAAGACCGGCGTGAAGATCATTGCCAAGGCGCTGGAAGCGCCCGTCAAGCAGATCGCCATCAATGCGGGCCTGGACGGCAGCGTGATCCTGGAGAACATCAAGAACCACATTGCCCAGCAGGGCAGCTACGGTTTCGACGCGTACCATGAAGTATACTGCGATATGATCGAGGCGGGCATTGTCGACCCCGCGAAGGTCACCCGCAGCGCTTTGGAGAACGCGGCCAGCGTCTCGGCCATGGTGCTGACCACCGAGGCTGTTGTGGCGGATAAGCCCGAGCCTCCCGCACCGATGCCCGCCGGCGCGCCCGACATGGGCGGCATGGGCGGTATGTATTAAGATACCGCCGGTCGGTGTGGCTGTCGAAGCCGTGCCGGTCCCGCAGCAAACAAGAACGGAGCAAAAGCCCGCAGCCGCGATAGCGCGGCTGCGGGCAGATTTTTTCGTTTTCTTGGGCCCATGGATGCGCTGCGGCGTTCCCCGCAGCCGGCGCAAAAAATGAGCGCGGGCGCCTGGCCTCTATTCGGGATTTGTGAGGCCAAAACAGAGGTTATGGAAGATACAGACCATAAGTTTAGCCTTTCAGGTTTTTCAGAGCGTTCGGATTGTTGGAGATGATCTCCCCGACAGTCTGACATGTTTCCAGATCTGGACAGCAGCCGCATGTCATCATGCCCTTTTTCAGCGCGCACTGGCGAATACTGCAAAGGCGCTCACAATATACGGTTTTCACTCCGTCCACACGACAGCCCTCGCAATTGATATGTTCCGGCAGAATGGGCGCATGATTTAACTCTGCCCACAGTTTTGCGGTTTTCTCACGCAATGCCTGGTCGTCGTGGATTGTCGCAAGATATGCGTCGCATTTTTCACAATCCAGTCCGCAGTATGCAATCATATCCCCCATCGT
>CANSLL010000135.1 GCA_947647695.1 uncultured Clostridia bacterium
GCGTAGGCCAGATTGGAGTCCAGCGCCCAGAAGACCTTGACGATACGCATGGTGGCCTGAGAGACAGGCTCGGAAATATCGCCGCCCGGAGGCGACACCGCGCCGATGGCGGTGACACTGCCCTGCCGTCCGTCGCTGCCCAGGCACTCTACACAGCCCGCGCGCTCGTAGAACTGCGCGATGCGGGAGGCCAGGTAGGCCGGGTAGCCCTCTTCGCCGGGCATCTCTTCCAAACGGCCGGACATCTCACGCAGAGCCTCAGCCCAGCGGGAAGTGGAATCAGCCAGAACGGCTACGTCGTAGCCCATGTCACGGAAGTACTCGGCAATGGTGATGCCGGTATAGATGGACGCCTCACGGGCCGCCACGGGCATGTCGGAGGTGTTCGCGATCAGTACCGTGCGCTTCATCAAAGGCTCGCCGTTCCGGGGGTCCTTCAGTTCCGGGAACTCCATCAGAACGTCGGTCATCTCGTTGCCGCGCTCGCCGCAGCCGATGTAAACTACGATGTCCACGTCGGACCACTTCGCAAGCTGGTGCTGCACCACGGTCTTGCCGGAGCCGAAGGGGCCGGGGACCGCGGCGGTGCCGCCCTTGGCGATGGGGAACAGTGTGTCGATGATACGCTGTCCGGAGTTCATCGGGCGGGCAGGCATGAATTTCTGGTTATAGGGCCGGGCAATACGCACGGGCCAACGCTGGATCATATTCAGTTCTTTGGTCTCGCCTTTGTCGGTTTTTACCACGGCAATGGTGTGTTCCACCGTGAACTCACCGGCTTCAATCTTCTCTACCGTGCCGGATACGCCGTTAGGGACCATGATCTTGTGTAAAATGGCGCTGGTCTCCTGGACAGTTCCCAGCACGTCGCCCGCCTGTACCTTGTCGCCCGCTTTCGCCACAGGGACGAAGTTCCATTTCTTGGTGCGGTTCAGGGCCGGCACGTCGGTGCCTCTGGAAATGGTATCGCCGGCGATGGCCTTGATTTCCGGCAGGGGGCGCTGGATGCCGTCATAGATGTTATCCAGCATACCGGGCCCAAGCTCCACAGACAGCGGGTAGCCCATTACTTCTACATTCGCGCCGGGGCCAATACCGGAAGTCTCCTCATATACCTGGATCGACGCGTTGTCCCCCGTCATATTCAGGATCTCGCCAAGCAGGCGCTGCTCGCCGACACGAACGACGTCCGACACGTTTGCATCGGTCATGCCGCTCGCGACCACAAGCGGGCCTGATACTTTTACAATCGTTCCGCTCATTTATTAACCTTCCTTCTTAAAGGATATCAGAGCCAACTGCGCGCTCGACCGCGGCTTTCAGCGCCGCCTGTCCCATGCCCAGCGAACCCTCGGGGCCGGGGATCAGGATGATCGCCGGCGTCGGTTTGTCCTTATATTTATCGATCTCCGCTTCCAGGCCCAGCGCCACAGTCTCTTCCATGTAGATGATGGCGTACTCGTCCTCGGAAGGGGCGGTCAGGCGCCGCAGAGTATCCTTGGTCTCCGCGGCGGTGGACACCGGGAACACGTCCAGTCCCAGGGCCTTGAAGCCCATCACGGTCTCCCGCCCACCTATTACGGCAATTTTAAGCATTGATATCACGCAGCCTTTCCCGAATCACGCTGGGTTCGATCCCCGCGAGACGGCCGGAGAGGATCATGCGGATGGCGGTGATCTCCGTTTCCACCATGCCAAGATACTCCGCCACCGGCTCATTGCCAAAGCTCACCAGCTTGGCCGAGGCCAGATACGCCGTGAGCGCGTTGTCACAGGCAAGCTCAAATTTCGTCATGGAACCGCCCTTTACGGCTTCGGCTCCCAGCGCCGCCGCTTCTTGTAGCGTGGTCGCCGTGAACAGCGCCGCCAGGCTGTCGCCGCTGCCGGCGGCCTGGGCCAGCAGTTCCGGGGAGACATTGCCCCCAGGGATCAGCGCCTGCATCATGAAATCAACGCCCCGGTTCATCCGCACGGTGCGCACAACGGCACGCAGGTTCGCCGCGTCGATCTGGAGTTTTACGTAGCCCGTCAGGTAGGCGCTGCCCACCCGGCCGGCGATCTCGCCAAGTTCCTTGAAATAGGCTTCATCCAAAATGAACTCCGCCTGCTGGGGGTTGCCCGTTTTGGCCAGGGCGGCGGCCGCTTCCCGCACAGCCGACGCTAAAACCGGCGGCAGCGCGCTGTACGCGTCCTCCTCGACGGCGTGGATGATGGCTTCCCCACTCACACGGCCTACGCCGCTGAACAGATGCCCGCCATCCATGGCCATTCCTTTGGCCTTCACAACGACCTTGGCATTGTGGTAATCATATTTCAGCCGGAACACATCTACCAGCTCCGGCTGGGGCGACATACGAACGATCTCATCATACACCGCCGCTCTATGCGCGCTCAAAACCTCGTCCACACCCTTGGCATCCATTGCAGACATATCTTCATATCCGCAGTCCGTCAGCAGCTTCGCGGCATCCGCGTAGCTTGATGCCGAGAGCATCCGATCCATTTTGTCGCGGTCAAGCATTTTGGCTTCCCTGGCCCGCAGCATGGCGGTAAGTGCCAGGTAGTCCCTGTCTTTTATTTTTGACAAATCCTTACCTCCTCGCCGGGGATTCATTCTGCCCCTTGGGCGGTGTTTCAGCCCTCAAAGAGCACCTCCGCCACCTGGGCGGCGAGTGTTCCCCGGCTGAGTTCCAGCATCATATCCACCGTGCAGTTCACTTCAATATCGCCCTGCTTGAGGATAAAGCCGCCGGTCATGGGCCGGGTCTCGGCGGACAGGGTCAGCGCGCCTTTCGCGCCCAGCGCCTTGTTGGCGGCTTCCACCAGCTTCGCGCCGCATTTGGCCTTGTCGTCGGCGTTGAGGATGATCTCCTCTTTCCCGGTGGACGCAGCTTTTTCTACCTGACGCACCAGAAAAGCGACATAGTCCGCCTCGGGCATCTGGGCAATTTTCTTTTCCGCCAGGGCAAAGGCTTGGGAGACCATCTCCTGCTTCATGGACAGCACCGTGCGCTTGGCGTCAAGCTGGGCGGTGCGATCGATGCGGGAGGCGCGCTGCTCGTTTTCCTTCTCCCCCTCACGGAGGATGGCAGCATACGTATCCTGCGCTTTTTTGTCATACTCGGCGCGGATCCCGGCGACGACCCGGTCCGATTCCCCGCGGATGGCAGAAACTTCGGATTCGGCGTCCGCCGCGATGCGGGCCGTAATCTTTTCAATTCCTTTCATAGCTATGTACCGCCTTATTCAGCGATCATCACAGCCGCAGGAGCATCAGCATGGAGGCCAGCAGAGACAAGATGGCGTAGAACTCGACGATACCGCAGAGGATCAGGCCCTTGGACCAGTCGTCGGGCTTCTTGGCCAGAATGTTGATGGAGCCGGCAGCCACACGGCCCTGGGCAATGGCGGACAGCAGACCGCCGATGGCCATGGGCAGGCAGGCTACGAACACGTTCATGCCTTCAGCAACGGTGGAAGGAGCGGTGCCGCCCATGATACCAATCTTGGTCAGGGCAAAGAACCAGACGACCATGCCGTACAGGCCCTGGGTACCGGGGAGCAGCTGCAAAACCATGACCTTACCAGACTTGCTGGGATCCTCGCTCAAAAGGCCGGTACCGGCCTCACCGGCAATGCCGGTGCCCTTCGCGGAACCAACACAGCTCATACCCACTGCCAGACCGGCGCCCAGCAGAGCCAGCGCCAAACCACCGATTGTTTCCAGAAAACTCATTTTATTTTCCTCCTTAATTTTTTACTCTTTTACTATGTCGTAATATTTGGTCTCCATCTGAAGGGGAGCAAACCGCTTCCCGCCGTCCTCATAGAACCGGCCGAAGAACTCCAGGCACTGCAAACGCATATCGTGCACGTAGCAGCCCAGCAGGTTCAGGCCGAAGTTGATGGCGTTGCCCACCAGGGAAATGAGGACAAAGGTAATGACGTTCCCCGTCATGGCGCCAAGCTGGTTAAACACCTGCGCCGTCACAGCGCCGGCCAGCATCAGGGCCATCAAACGGGAGTAGGACAAAATGTCGCTGAAATAACCGGTAATGTTGTTATACAGCGAGCCGCCGATGCCCATGAGTTTGCCCACAATGCCTTCCTTGCCGTAGCCCTGGGTCAGGACGATCAGCACCAAAATGGCGATGAGCGCGGGCACAAGCTTATTCAGCAGGATACCGCCGCCCAGCAGGATGAACACCACGTACCAGGTGACCTCGTTGCACAGCGCGTCCATGACCTGGCCGCGCTTGACTTTCATCACGATGCTCGCGGCCATGCCGGTGAAGATCTGGACAAGGCCCAGCGCCAGCGCGCCGATGAGCACCATAGTCGCGTCGTTCAAGGGATCGAACAACGCCGGAAGCTTCAGCGTCGACGCGGGGTTGATGACCTTCGCCAGCTGGGGGATGAAGTCCCCGAAGAAGCCGCCGGTCACGGCGCCCCAGATAAACGCGGAGATGCCGCACCAGAAAAACAGCTCAAAGAACTGGGGATTCCGCGGCCGCTTCACCTTCAGCACTACGGCGCAGCCCAAAATCATCAGCAGGCCATAGCCCATGTCCGCCAGCATCATGCCGTAAAACAGGATGAAAAACGGAGTCATCCAGGGGTTGGCGTCCATGCCGTTATAGGCGGGCAGGCTGTACATATTCGTGACCGTGTTCAGGGAACGGGTCACTCTTCCGTTTTTCAGTTCCACCGGGACACTGGAGTAATCTTCCGCAACGGGGTCCTCTGTATCCCAAGCGCAGTCGTAGCGCTCCAGCAAGGCCGCCAAAGCCGCTTCTTTTTCCGCAGGGATCCAGCCTTCCAGCACAGAAACGCTTTCCGTGCATTGCAGCTTGGCTTCCGCTTCCGCACGGGAGACCTTCGTTGCAAGCGTGTCCGCCCGGAGCGCAAGCTCGTCGCGGTTTTCCGCCAGTCCGGCAATCTCTGCGGCACAGCGTTCTTTCTCCGCCGCCAGGTCCACAAGCGCCTGCTCCGCAGCCGCGATGTTCTCCGCCGCAGTACCCCGGAACTCTCCCAGGCTCACCCCGGCAAAACCTAAGGGACGCAGCGCCGTCTGCGCGGCATCTAAATCCTCCCGGTAGCACACCAGGGCTACATAGTTTATGGATTTGTCGGAACTGACCAAAAACAGCTCCGCCTGCTCTGTCGCTTCCGCCAGAAGTCCCGCCGCCTGATCCATACCCACAGACTTCGGAATCGCCGCCAGCACGACCGCGCTGGTGCTTGTGCCGGAGCACTCCAAAGGCAGGTCCAGGCCTTTCCAGGGGGTCAGCGCCTCGATTTCCGTGCGCTTGGCGCTCTCTTCCGCCGTGAGACGGCGAATCCGGTCATCCAGTCCGATGATCCGGTCGGCCAGTTCCAAATCGGCGTTCAGCTTGGTCTCGTCCAGCAATTCTTCCGCCGAGACCGCCGGCAGCGGCGTAAGCAGTCCTGTTTTTGCCGGAGCATACTTGTTCAAAAGCGCAATGCTGTTGACGCACGCGGCATGCTCCGTTCTGAGCCGGGGCAGGTCCACAGCCTCTACCCGGCCAAGGCCCGGAGTTTCCTCCGCTTCCTCCGCCGGAGGATCGCTGACCTCCACGCAGCCCAGAAGCATCAGCTCACGCAGCAGCTCTTCCCGTTGGGCAGAGGCCGCGAGCAGCTTCAGCTTTTTCATTTTTACGATTGCCATTAGCCGTTCACAATCCTTTCCACGATCAGCGACGCCGCTTTGTCCAGCCGGCCCTCCGCGGCCTGCCGCAGCTTCGCGGCCTGCTGTTCGGTCTCTCCGGCCAGCGCTTCGGCCGCGGCCACAGCCTTGGCGTCCGTCTGAACTTGCTTGTCATGCACTTCCTGCCGGGCTTTGGCCGCCGCTTCCTCCACAGCCGCCTTGCCGGCCGCTTCCGCCGCCGCCTGTGCTGCCTTGGCGTCCGCCAGCGCCTGCGCATGACCCTGTTTGGCAGTCTCTTCTGCCTGGGTGATCACATTGATAGCTTCAAATGACATTGACACACCTCCCGCCTGTTTCGACAGGTATTCATATAAATATTGCTATTTACAATAAGAAAGTATATCGTAAACTTGCTGCCATTGCAAGAAAAATCAGCCAGTAAGTTTGTCAAAATTGTTGCAAATGGTGCATAATTTTTTGTA
>CANSLL010000136.1 GCA_947647695.1 uncultured Clostridia bacterium
ACAACGAAGGTCAGGATGATTGCGAACAGGAATGCGTCCGGCATCCATCTTTCGATGACGCGCACGGACAGATTAGTGATTGCTTTCATAGTTTTTAATTACCCCCCTAAATAAACGATCAACCAACTTCTACCCCTGCCGGGATGCCTCCCGGCAATTTTATGCACACAACTTGGTTCGAGGCTACTATAACGCCAAAAAAGTGACCATTCAATAGATTTTTCCCCTTTTATATGGAACATTTATATCTTCTTTATTTCTTTTTTATGAAATTATAATACTTTCTTTACGCTCTGTGCGCAGCCGGAATCGGGAAAAACCGCTCCTTCTTTTCATTTCCTGACCGCCGCCTCATTTCCCGACGCGATATGCGCGCAGCGCCTTGTAAAATAGCGGGAAAAGGAGGATACGCCATGAATTTTGAACAAAAGATCACCACGGCGGAGCAGAAACCCGCTGTGCGTTGCGCCATCCGTTTTCTTCTGGCGGCGATCCTGACCGCCAGCCAGATCTTCGGCGGCTGCGCGCCCTTCGTTCTCGGCTTTACCGCCGCTGCCGGGAGCGGGATGGGCGGCCTGTCCGCCCTGCTGGGCCTGCTGACCGGCGCGCTGTTGCTGATGCCCTTTACCGCCGCCATGAAATACATCGCCGCAGGCATTCTAATTTTCTCCGTCTCCATCGCATTCTATGACACAAAGCTGTATCAAAAGCCCGCCTTTCTGCCCCTGATCACCGCCGCCTGCACCGCGGCCGTAGGGTTTGTCTACCTCTCCTCCAGCGGCTTTTTCAGCGCCGAAGGCGCGTTTTTCCTCCTGGAGCTGATCCTCGCCGGAGCCAGCGCCTTTTGCTGGCACGCCGTGCTGGCAGAGGACAAGCCCGCCCCGCCGTCCGCCCTGTTTTTCGCCGCCGTCTCCGTGCTGATTGCCATGGCGTCCATCCCCCTGGGGGGACATTTTTCCCTGGGACGCATCTGCGCCGTGGTGCTGGTCCTCGCGGCCGGATGGCGGGGCGGCATGGGCGCGGGCTGCGCCGCGGGTCTGGCCGCAGGCCTGGCCATGGACGCAGCCACGGGGGAGCTGTACTTCTCCATGGCCTACAGCGCCGCCGCTCTGGTGGCAGGACTGCCCCGCTGCAGCCGGGCCGTTTATGCCCTGCTTTATCTCTGCGGCTCCCTGCTGGCGCTGTTCTGGGCCGACAGCGGCGCCGCCGCCTACGCCCTGCTGGAAACCGCCGGGGCGGGGCTGATCTTCCTGCTGCTGCCCCAACGGCTGCTGCGCAAAGCGGCGCCGGACCGCCTGTCCGCCCCCAAGGGCTTTTCCGCGCCCCGGATCTTAGAAAAGCAGCTGCGCGCCACTGCCGCGGTATTTCGCGATCTTTACGACAGCCTGACCCACGGCGGCGTTCCGGTGAACGACGAAAACATCGCCACCGTATTCGACCGGGCCGCCGACCAGGTCTGCCGGGCCTGCCCCCTGTGCGCCACCTGCTGGGATGCGGACTACGTCACCACCTACAACGCCCTGAACGACGCCACGCCCTTCCTCACCGGCCAGGGCCGGGTGCTGCCGTCGGATTTTCCCTCCCATTTCTCCACTCGCTGCATCCGGCTGACGGATTTTACCGCCGCCGTGAATACGGAGTTCACCGCCCTGCTTTTGCGCCGCCAGTACACCCGTCAGCTCAACGAAGCGCGAAAGGGAGCCAAGGAGCAGTACGCCCGATTGTCGGAGCTGCTGACGGAATCCGCTGACCAGATCACCCGGCTGGAGGAATCGGAGGACGCCGTCCCCGCCGGCGGAGCGGCCGTGGAGGAATGCGAGATCTGCACCGCCGTGCGGCCTAAGGCGGGAGAAGTGGTCAGCGGCGACACGGTCGCATCCTTCCGCACGGAGGACGGGCGGGTCTTTCTGCTGCTCTCCGACGGCATGGGCTGCGGCGAAGACGCCCGGCGGGAATCGGCCATGACGGTGCGCCTGCTCACCCAATTCCTCCAGTCCGGCGTGGAACCCGCCACGGCGCTGCGGACCCTGAACACCGCTCTGACCCTCCACAGCGACGAAAGCGGCGCCTTCACCACCATCGACCTGATGGCCCTGACGCTGCGCAGCGGCGCGGCCTCCTTTTATAAATACGGCGCAGCCCCTTCCTACATCAAGCACGGCGGCAGCATCCGGCGCATCACGGGCAGCGTCCTGCCCGCGGGACTGAGCGGCTGGGAGCGCGTGCCGGACGCCACGAACCTCTGTCTCTCCCCCGGCGACTTCGCCATACTGGTGAGCGACGGCTTCGTAGACCCCGCCGACGACGGCTGGCTCCAGGCCATGCTGGCCCAGTGGGACGGCGCGTCGGTCCAGTCCCTCACCGCGTCGCTGATGGACGCCAGCGCCCAACACAGCGGCCGCAGCGACGACACCAGCATCTTGGTGCTGCGGATGCCCGCCCTGCCCTCCGCGGAGGTATAATTTCCCAGACTTTCGGACACACTGTAATATCACCTACAAAGGAGCAGTGTTATGGTAAAAGGCGTGTCCCGCCGGGTCATCGTGGTAGCATCCCCCGACCGGCGCTATTTTGAAGAGGCCATCTTTATTCTCAGAGACGACGTTCCCCTGCCCGGCGGCGGCCAGACCGCCCCGATCTTAGAGGAAGCCTGCCGCATCGCCCGGCGGTGCGCCCAGCGCCGCCGGCCGCGCCCGGTCCGTCTCCGTGTCCCCGCCCCTTGCTGGGCGCTCCTGGGCGCGGCGGCCATGGCCGTCCTCTGGCTCGCCACAAGTCTGCTGTAAACAACCCGTTCTCTCCTCCCTTTCAAAACGCCGCGGAGAGACTGTGCGGAACATGATCCGCCGGTCTTTTCGCGGCGCGCATTTTTTTCACACCGGGAAAACGCACCCAAAGAGAAAGAAATGCTTGCACTTTCCCGTTTTTTTGTTATAATACCACTTTGTATATTCCAACTTTTCCCACCGCTTGAAAAAAGGACGGCGTCGCCATTGAAGCTCGGCAATCTCACAATTTCATCCCGTCTCGCTCTGGCCCCCATGGCCGGCGTGACCGATCTTGCCTTCCGCCAGATCTGCAGCGAGCTGGGGGCAGGCCTGACCTGCACGGAGCTGGTCAGCTCCAAAGCCCTTTGCTACCAGGACCGCAAGACCCGCGTTCTGCTCCACCGCTTCCCCGGCGAGCATCCCGCCGCGGTACAGCTCTTCGGCAGCGACCCGGCGTGTATGGCGAAGGCCGCCCAGCTGGCTGTGGAATACTCCGGCGCGGACATCGTCGATCTCAACATGGGCTGTCCCGTGGGCAAGGTCGTCTCCAGCGGCGACGGCTGCGCGCTGATGAAGGACGTCCCCAAGGCCCGGGCCATCGCCGCCGCCGTGGTGGACGCGGTAAACGTCCCCGTAACGGTGAAAATGCGCATCGGCTGGGACCGGGGCCATCTCAACGCCGTGGAGCTGGCCCGGGCCCTGGAGGAGGCCGGGATCGCCGCCGTCGCCGTCCACGGCCGCACCCGCGTACAGATGTACGGCGGTCAGGCCGACTGGGACGAGATCGCCAAAGTCAAGCAGGCCGTCTCCATCCCCGTCATCGCCAACGGCGACATTTTCAAGGCCGGGGACGCCGTACGCATCCTCAAGCGTACCGGGGCGGATATGGCCATGCTGGGCCGGGGCGTCTTCGGCAATCCCTGGCTGTTCCAGCAGGCCCAGGCCGCTTTGGAGGGCCGTCCCATCCCGCCCCGTCCGCCCCTTGCGGAACGGTGCGCCACCGCGGTGCGCCAGATCGAGCTGGCCGCCGCAGACAAGGGAGAAAAGCTGGCCGTCTTAGAGGCGCGGCGCCACTACGTCTGGTATCTCAAGGGCGTGCCCTATGCCAACTACTATAAAGAACAGATCGTTCGTATGAACACCATGGAGGACGTCTACCGTATTACCGGCGGCATCCGGCGGGACCTGCGGGACAGCGTACCCAGGGAGGAAACATCATGAGTATCGAAACCGCAAAGGAACGGGAGCTGCTGGACGCCGCCGCCCAAGGCAGCCAGTTGGCTTACCGAGAGCTGATCCATCTCCACCAGTCCGCCGTATACCGCTTCGCCTGGGCCATGCTGGGCGAAGAAGACGCCCAGCGCGTCACGGAAAACACCTTTCTCACCGCATGGCGGCAGCTGGACTACCTCAAGCAGCTCAACCTGACTTTCCGCGCCCGCCTGTTCCAGCTGGTGTGCATCGACTGCGCAGCGGCCGCCAAACGCCAGCGCCGCCACCGGGTCAACCTGCCCGCGTCCCAGGGCGATGATGCGCTGAACTTCCCCTTTGCGCCCCGGCGTTATGACCCCCGCACCAATATGGAACACCTGGCCTTGCAGGCCGACATCGAGGACGCCCTGCGCGCCCTGCCCCTTTCCATGCGTCAGGCCCTGCTGTTGCATAAGATGGGCGGCTTCGCCGATACCCAGATCGCCGATATCATCAGCGGGGAGGCCCAAAAGATCCATGAGGAGCTCATACGCAGCCGCGCGTTGCTGCGCCGCCAGATTCTCCTGAGCGGCGGGTTCTTCCCCCTCAGTCAGGAGGAGGGAGTCGGTCCGTCCGCGCCCCCACTGCGGGCCTGCGAGCAGTACCGTTCCACCCTGGACGCCGCGGCGGACAATCTGTGTACGCCGGAGGAAAAGCAGTCCCTGTCCGCCCATATGGCCGGCTGTCCCGGCTGCCAGGGCTATTACGACGCCCTTTGCGCCATCAACCACGGCATCTCCGTGATGAAACAGGAGGTGCCGGGCGACATGGCCCAGTACATCCTCCAACGCATCCGGGAAGATGCGGGACAGGACGCCCCTTCCGCCGGAGAACACCGCGTCCGGCGGCCCCGCTTTGCCTTCGGACGCTTTACCATCATCGGCCTGTGCATCGCCCTGATCCTGCTGGCCTATTCCGGCGGGATCCTGAACCGCGGCGGCGGAGACGATACACCGGACGCGCCCGGTCAGGGCCAGAGCCAACAGCCGCCCAAAGCACCGGACAGGGGTACGGACAGCGTGTCCGCCCCGCCCGGCACGAACGACGCGCCGGATGACACAAACGCTCCCGAAAACGGTCCCGGAGGCAGCGAAACCATCCAACCCGGAGACGAGACGGACAGCCATCCCGACCCGGAGGCCCCGCAGAACCTGGTCCCCGCCGGGGAGACGTATGCCGCCGTCTATATCGCCGAGCCCGGCGCGGAGGATCTGCTCCGTCAGGCGTGCACCCTGTCCTTCCCCGCGTCCCTGGCCGGGGGCGCAGCGGCAACGTATTACATCGTGCCCGTGGAAGCCCAGGAGGCCCTTTCGGCGGACCTGGACGCCGCCGCGGCAGGCTGCGCGCCCTACACCGCCGAACCGGACGCCGTCGACAGCGCCGCCGGTACGCTGCTGTATATCGTTTACCAGTAAGAATAAAGACACAAAAAGTCCCTCTGCCGCTTTCCGGGCAGAAGGACTTTTTCTCTTGATACCGGCGCTGTTTTGATAGATTCGGAAGCTGCGGCAGTCAGTCCGCGCCGTCACCCGATGCAGACGTGTCTTCCCGAAGATGCAGCGCGCACTGAAACTGCTCCATACACGCTGTAATAAGGCCGGTCTGCTCCTCGCTCATATTATGGCAGCTGAAGCGCAAAATCTGATGCTCCCTTTCCACCTCCGTCTCCCGGCCGTACTCAAAAATCCAAAAGTGCGTATCCATCCAATACGTTTCCTGCTCCGGGCAATCAAAACGCCAGCTTTCCCGATCGCCCCGGTCCTTTTGCCGCCAGCCGGGAAACTGTTCTTTGATTTTTTGAAGTATTTCATCCAGCGGCAGCGCTTCCAACGCCTTCAGCTTTCCTTTTCCAAAGCGGTATTTCTCATAAACCGCCCGGCTGTCCAAAACGACGCCCGGCTTATAGCGCCAAAAGATCAGCTCCGCTTCACGGACCGGCGGATAGTGCCCATGAAACATCAAATAGGCTGTCTCTTCCAAGGAATTGTGGCTCCAGTATTCACAGCACATCATTTGAAGCTCTTCCGCTTCCCAATCCACGCCTGTCAGCCTGCGCATCTCCACGGTCTGCTCTTCCGTTGGCAGATCATAGGAATCTGCGATCCAGTCAATCAATTCCTTGACCTG
>CANSLL010000137.1 GCA_947647695.1 uncultured Clostridia bacterium
TTATTTGTTAATTGCTTCACAAAGTTCGGAAAAAACCTGGTTTCACACCATTTTTGTTACTCATGATTCCTCTTTCTCCGATAAAAGTTTTTTATCGGAGAAAGATATCATTTGCGGGAATCGCACCATTTCCCCATGATTTTTCCAAAAATACCCTCCATTTTGAACAAAATCCATGACTTTTTTCTCCTGTTTCCCATCCTGTTTTACATGCAGCTTTTCAGGATGCTATGGTAACGGAAGCGGGCGACACTCCCGTTTGGCCATCCGGCTGTCCATCATCCCCCGGCAAGCTGCCGTGATGGAAGCCGCCGGACACCGTCCTTTGCGCGGCGCCCGGTATGTTTTGAATCGTGAGATTGTGAGGAGGAATGTTTTCATGAATACCAAATCCAATGGCGGGGCATGGTTGATTGTCGCATTTTTCACGCTGTTTATGGCGGTTATGACGTTCAATCTGATCGTGTTCCCCGCCTGCGCCGTGGATACGATGACCTTCTACGGCATCGATCAGGCGGGCCTAACGACCCTGGCCTCTGTTACCTCTGTGGTGGGTCTGTTTGCCGGTTTTGTCTTCGGTCCCATCGTTGACCGGATCGGCGCGCGCAAGACGATCATGATCTCCATGATCATCGGCGTGGTGTTGTTTTTCATCCGCGCTTTCGTGGCCAGTTATTCCATCGTTCTGGTGCTGACCTTCGCCGCGTCCTTCTTTGTGGGCGTCTGCCAGGTCTCCGCCGGTAAGGTGCTGGATACCTGGTTTACCAAGGAGAACGTGGGCGTGGCCTTTTCCTTCCAGGCGGCGGGCGCGGGCATCGGCTCTGCGGGCGCTTTTGCCATCGGCGGTATGCTGGGCCTGCACAATTCCCTGCTGTTGATCGGCGTTGCCTACGCGGCGCTGTGGGTGTTCTGGCTGGTGATTGGCAAAAACGGTCCCATCCATCCCGCCGAGGCGGCAGAGCTGCCCAAAAACAGCACTGCCATGGTGTATAAAAGCCCCTGTGTCTGGCTGATCTGCATCGGCGCATCCTGTGCGGTCGGCTCCACACTGCTGGTCAATTCCTACTGCATCAACGCCTTCGTTTCCAAGGGCCTCGACCCTGCCGGCGCGTCCATGATGGGTACGGTGATCAACCTGTCCCTGCTGGCCGGCGGTTTTGTGGGAACGTTCATCATGAACGCCGTCAAGCGCTATAACGTCTGCACCATTTTGTTCTTTGTCTGCGAAGCCATCGGCTTTTGCGGCGCATGGTTCCTGCCCCTGGGTCCCCAGACCTGGATCCTGATGATCTTCGGCGGCGTCATGGGCGGCAATGCCATCGGCATCAATTCCGGCCGCACGCCTTTGATCCCCCTGACTGGCCAGTTCCCCCAGTCGTGTATCGGAACCGCCGCCGGCGCCCATGAGGCCATCAAGGGTGTGCTGACCTTTGTGTTCCCCATCGTGGTCGCCAACGTTTTCGGCACCAATTTCAACGCCATCTTTATCATCTTCGGCGTTGTCTGCGTCGTTGGCCTGATCGCCGGCGGTTTGCTGATGCCGGAGCTTGGCCCCAAGGGCAAACTCCAGCAGGAAGCGGCGGCCCGGCAGGAGTGAGCCGCGCCCCATCCGCTTCATTTGCCGGAGCGTTCCCCAGGATGCTTTAAGCGAGTCCACAATAAAAAACAATTTGAAAGTAAAGGAGCGTAATTATCATGATTGATATGTTGAAAGACCAGATTGCCATCGTTACCGGCGGCGCGTCCGGCATGGGCGCGGCCACTGCCAAGCTGTACGCCAAGGAAGGCGCAAAGGTCGTCATCGCAGATTTCAACCCCACCATGGCCCAGGAGGTCGTCGATGAGATCACCGCAGCCGGCGGCGTCGCCCGTTTCTATCAGCCCATGGACGTCTCCAAGCAGGCCGACGTGGACGCCATCGTGGCCAAGACCATCGAGGAGTTTGGCCGCATCGATATCCTGGCTGCTTTTGCCGGCAAGACCTTTGACGGCGATCCCAACCTGACCTGGCAGCAGTGCCTGGAAAAGACCACCGCCGTCAACCAGTGGGGGATGCTGTACACCTGCTTCGCCGTGGTGCCCCATATGAAGGAGCAGAAGAGCGGCAAGATCATCATCTGTTCTTCCAACGGCGCGTTCAATCCCACGGCGCCCGCCTATGAGTATCACATGGCCAAGGGCGCGTGCGAGTCCCTGACGGTGAACTTGGCCATGGATCTTGCCAAGTTCGGCATCCGCGTCAACTGCATCAAGCCCGGCCCCATCGTGACCCCCTTCTGGGAGGAGCTGATGGGCAAGGGCAGCGAGGATGCCCAGGCCCAGGTCTTCAAGGGCATCGCCGAGATCGAGGTTCCCCTGGGCCGCGTGGGCAAGCCGGAGGATATCGCCGGTCCCGCATTGTGGTTCGCGTCTGATTTGTCCGCTTATGTCACGGGCTTGTGCCTGTACGTCGGCGGCGGCATGGGCTATGTGTACGCCTTTGGTCAGTCCTCCATCGCCCATGCGGGCACGGGACGCCACGACGTCTGATTTTCCCTTCTCGCTTTCCCGCAGCAGCTGCCGGGGCGGTCCTGCCGTGCCGCCCCGGCTTTTTCTTTTCATCCCAGCAAACGCAGTTGTTTTGCCTGGAACGTATTCCCCTTTACAAGCCACAGGAAACAGGATGAACCGGCATGGAAAAGAGAGATACAATCCTTGAAAAGCGCAATGCGGTCTCATGTCTTGAACGATCGGATTGTCCGGGTGGCGAAGTCCGGTTTCTTCGCCATAACCGCCTGGAAAGAAGGAGGAACTATTTATGCAAGAGGGTACATCTTTGAAGAACCAGTCTTACAGCTGGGTCGTTATTTTCATGATTTTCATCGGCTGCTTCGTGGGCGCGTTCGCCCAGTACATCACCGCCGTGTTCGGCGGCGAGCTGATGAGCAATTTTAATATGGGGCCGGTCGAACTGGCCTCCATCACCACAGCGCCCATGCTGGGCGGCATCATTCTGAGCATCCCGGCCGGTACGCTGGCCGATAAGATCGGCATCCGCGCCACCGTTACCATCGCCGGTATCATCGGCGTCGTCGGCGCGGCCATGCGTATTTTCGCAGATTCCTATACGATGCTCCTGATCGCCAGTATCCTGTTGGGATTCATGCCCGTTTTTATTTCCGCAAACGGCGCAAAGATCGCCTTTGAGTGGTTTGACGGGAAAAAGCTCGGCATCGCCATGGGCATTTTCATGGCGGCGGGCACCTGCGGCAACGCCGTGGCCCAGGCCGTTACGGCCCATTTCCCCACCTGGAAATTTGCCTGCACCGCGACCACCGTGCTGATGCTGATTGGTCTGGTCCTTTGTGCGCTGCTGATCCGCGACCGGCCCAAGGGCGCGACGCCGCCCCCGGTGGAGCATGTGATGAAAAACATGGGCAACTGCTGCAAGCTGCCCTATATGTGGGTCATCGCGCTGGTGATGATCTTTGTTATGGCTTATAACATCACCGCCTGCACCTTCATGCCCACCGCGCTGAACGTGAACGGTATGCCCCTGGCGTCCGCCGGTTATGTGGCGTCCGCATTCTCCTTCGGCGGCTTGTTCGGCAGCATTTTCCTGCCTGTGATCCACGATAACCTGTTTGCAAAGCAGCCCCGCATCGGCTGCATCGTGTACGGCGTCGCCGCCGGCGGCCTGCTGCTGATCGGGTGGTTTTTCCAGGGTGTGCTCGTCACCGGACTGTGCGGCTTCTTTGGCTGCTTCTTTGCCATCGGCCTGATGAGCGTCGCCCTGACCGCCATGGGCTTTATCCCCGGTATGAAGCCGGAGTATATGGGCGCCGCCGGCGGCTTCCAGAACTCCGCCCGCTTCCTGTCCGCCTGCTTCGTACCCGCTTATGTGATCGCGGCCATAGCCGGTACCAACTATACGCTGCTGTTTGTCATGTGCGGCGTCTGCGGTATCCTGGGCGGTATCTCCGGCGCGATTGTACCCGACAACCATCTGCGTGATACGCAACCGTAATCCATCTGCATCCTGACTCTATTTTCTTCCCACAAAAGAAGCCGCGGGCCCCGAAAAAAAGGGTCCGCGGCTCTTTTGCGCGGCGGAGCAGCAAACAGCTATGCTCCCTTCTTAAAAAGAGAGGGAGCATGGCTGCTGTTTACGCTTGGCGGAGGGGCGCATCGCTCACGCCTTCCAGGCGAGGCCGATGATCTCATGAATGTAGGAGAATCCGTTTTCTTCCAGATACTGTTCAATGCCTCCGGCTACTTTCATTGTCGTGGCGGGGTCTAACAGATTCCCTGTGCCCACAGAAACGCCTGTGGCTCCGGCCAGGAGATATTCGATGGCGTCATCCGCATTGAGGATGCCGCCCAGGGCAATGATGGGCACGTCGACCGCCTGGGCCGCCTGCCACACCAGCCGCATGAAAATCGGCTTCAGCGCCGGTCCGCACAGGCCGCCCTGCACATTGCCCAACGCCGGGCGGCGGGTGTGGATGTCGATGGCCATGGCGGGGTAGCCGTTGCACATCGTCAAAGCCTCCGCGCCGTTGTCAATGACGGCCTTCGCCATCGTCACAATATCCGTTACGGCAGGCGTCAGCTTGGCAATGACCGTTTTGCCGGTGTTTTTCCGAACGGCGGCAATCACCGCCCCGGCTGTTTTGGGGTCCGTACCGAAGCCCAAGCCTCCGGCCTTCAGGTTCGGGCAGGAGATATTCACCTCGATCGCTGCCACTTCCGCGCAGGCATCCAGACGCCGGGCCACCTCGCCGTATTCCGCTGTCGTACTTCCGCCGATGTTGACGATCACTGGCGTACCGTATTGGGCAACCTGGGGAAGGATCTCCCGCACCACCGTATCCACGCCGGGGTTTTCCAGTCCCACGGAGCCGATGATCGCCGAGCGTGTCTCCACCACTCTGGGGGGGACTGTGCCGTCCCGGGGCGTCAGCGTCGTGCCTTTGATGGTGATGGCGCCCAGGCGGCGCAGGTCCACATAATCTGTCATTTGCAGGCCGGAGCCAAAGGTGCCGGAACCGGTGGTGACCGGATTTTTCATCGTAACGCGGCCGATGGTGACTTCTGTGTTGATTTTACGCATAATCCAACGCTCCTATCGGGAAGACCGGCCCGTCGATACAGGTGCGTTTGTATCCGCCCGCCTTCATTTTGCTGGGACACAGCAGGCAGACGCCTAAACCGCAGCCCATGTGGGTCTCGGTGGAAACCTGGCCGGGGATTTGATGGGCCAGCGCGATCGCCTCCGCCTGCCGGAGCATCCCCTGGGGACCGCAGGCGTACAGATAATCGCACCGGTCCTCAGCGATGGCCTGCTCCAGCAGCTGTGTCGCAAAGCCGTGGAACCCGGCGCTTCCGTCGTCGGTCGCAACGCGGACATCGACGCCCAAAGCGGTATACGGTGCGGTATCCGTGAGGGAACCGCCGCTTTTTGCACCCAGGATCAGCTGCACCTCTTTGCCTGCATCGCGCAGCGCTTGGGCCAGGGGATACAATGGCGCAGCGCCGATACCGCCGCCGATCAAAACGGCGTGAACGCCGGGAAAGCTGCAGGTCCAGCCGTTGCCTAAAGGGCCCAGCACGTCGATCTCCGACGGCGCTTCCATCCGGCTCAGCAGCGCCGTTCCCTGACCCGCTATCAGGTACAGGATCGTAAAGGTACCTGCCGCGGCATCGATTTTATGAAAGCTGATGGGACGGCGCAGCAAGGGGTCCAGCCTGCTGCTGAGCCGCAGGTTGACGAACTGTCCCGGCCGTGCGGCCGCGGCGATCTCCGGCGCTTCGATCACCATTTCGTAGATATCTTTCGCCACCCGGCGATTGGACTGAATGATTCCTGTTTGAAGCAAATGATCAACTCCTTTTTTCTCGCCGGACTGCGCGCACGTCCTCTGACGCTATGGTAGAGGCAAGGAAGTGGGTTTGTCAAAGTTCTCCTGAAATCACCCCTTATTTTTGTAGAAACGGCTATGATTTCCTTTCTCTTTTGAAAAATCTTTCAATCTCTTTGAAAACAAAAAAACCGCAGGGGATAGGATCCC
>CANSLL010000138.1 GCA_947647695.1 uncultured Clostridia bacterium
CCTGTATACCCTGATGGAGTTTGGCGTGGTGCGCTTCAATGAAATGAAACGGTATATCAGAGGGATTTCCTACAAGACGCTCAGCGCCACACTGAAGGAGTTGGAGGCGGACGCGCTGATCTGCCGGAAGGAGTATCCCCAGATTCCGCCCAAGGTGGAGTACAGCTTGACGGAACGGGGCAAATCCCTGATCCCGATCCTGGATGGGATGTGTGAATGGGGCGACCGGCACCGCCTGCCGGAAAGGGACTGACCGTAAAAAGGACGGGGAAGCAGTTTTGCGGCTTCCCCGTCTCAACGTGTCAAAAAAGTGGCAAAGCCACTTTTTTGAGGGGGATTTCGCTACGCTCGCGCCTCGGTTGTCTGCCAAAGGCAGACAATTCGACACTCGCTTCGCGCATAGTGTTTTCTCCGACGCACATGTCGCCGGAGAAAACAATTCCAATCCTTTGCCGCCTGCGGGCGGCAAACTCCTGCGGAGGGTTTTTTTGACAATCTGAGACGGGGAAGCGGTTTTAGCGCTTCCCCGTCTCCTTTTACGGTCAAATCGTTTGCTGTTCATAAACGGCGATGGCATCAAGGAAAGCCTGGCCGTAGTGCGATGCCTTGTGGTTGCCGATGCCGTTGACTTTTAGCAGTTCCTCCATGCTCCCGGGACATTTTTTTGCCATATCCGAAAGGGTCGCATTGGAGCAGATGATGTACGCCGGTACGTTTTCCGCCTGGGCCAGACGGGTGCGGACGGCTTTCAGTGCCTCTAACAGCTCCGGCGGCGCGGCGGATCCGGGCGCCGGGTCCGGTACGGGAACAGCGGGCGATTTTTCCGCTGCCTCCAATTCCTTGACCGGCATCTCGATGTGCATACCGTGAAACAGAACCTCCGGCGCACGTTTACCCCATTCCAGCGTGTTGTACAACGGATTGATATGGAGATAGTTCTCCGCTTCCAGATAGTCGATCCAGGTGCGGATCTGCGCTTGCTTGTACTGCTTCATCAGGCCGTAGGTAGAGAGACGGTCCAGTCCCAGGGACAGGACACGCTGGCTGCGGCTGCCGTGGAGCACGTTGACGATCAGCGACGTGCCTACGCTGTAATTCAGACGGTCTTGTACCCGCTTGACACACGAGAGGATCATCTGGGCTTCTGTGGTGATATCCCGGGCGGTAAATGCGCCGCGGCAGTTGCCGCAGTTTCCACAGGTGGGAGTATGCCCCTGGCCGAAGTAATCAAGAAGATATCCCCGCAGGCAGCCGCGGGTTTTGCAGTAACCGGTCATATCGTCAAGGCGGCGGCAGTCCTGACGGAAAATGGCTTCCCGTTCCTCATCGCTGAGGGCGTCGTTGTCGCTGCTGCCGATGAGATACTTGGCCGTGATGATATCGGCGGCAGAGTAGAGGAGGATGCAGTCTGCGGCTTCGCCGTCCCGTCCTGCGCGGCCCGCTTCCTGGTAATACGCCTCCAGGCTTTTGGGCATGTTGTAGTGGATCACATAGGAGACGTTGGATTTATTGATGCCCATACCAAAGGCGTTGGTGGCCACCATGACGGTCTTGCGGTCAAACTGGAACGCGTCCTGATTCCGCCGGCGTTCCTCGTCGCTGAGACCGGCGTGGTAGCAGGTAGCGGCGATGCCGTGCTCCGTCAGTCCGGCGCAGATGTGTTCCACCGTACTGCGGGTGGCACAGTAGACGATGCCGCTTTTCCCGGCGCGCTCTTGAATCAGCCGGAGCAAAGCGTCGGCGCGTTTTTGCGGGCGGAGCACGTCAAAGTAGAGATTGGGCCGGTCGAAACCCGTGACCAGGGAAAGGGGATCGTGAAGCGCTAAAATACGCGCAATGTCCTGACGCACCGTTTCCGTAGCCGTGGCGGTAAAAGCGGCGACGGTGGGCCGCCGGGACAGCCGCCGGAGGAAGGACGTGATCTTGAGATAGCTGGGGCGGAAATCCTGCCCCCACTGGGAAATGCAGTGGGCCTCGTCCACGGCCAGCAGCGACAGGTCCAGGCCTTGCATCACGGACAGGAATCCGTCCCCCTCCAACCGTTCCGGCGCGGCATAGACGATCTTGTAAACGCCCAGCTCCAGATTGCGGTAGGTGGCGCGCAGCTCCTCCGGCGTCAAAGAACTGTTGACCAGAGCGGCGCTGACGCCTGCGGCCTGTAATGCTGAGACCTGATCCTTCATCAGCGAGATCAGCGGTGAAAGGACCAGCGTGACGCCGGGGAGAAGCAACGCGGGGATCTGATAGCACAGCGACTTTCCGCCGCCTGTGGGCATGACGCCTAAAACGTCCCGTCCGTCCAGGATAGCATCGATCATTGCCTCCTGTCCGCTGCGGAACGTGTCGTGGCCAAAATACTGTTTCAGGACGCCGTATTTATCCATGCTCCCCTTCCTCCTTTCGGATCGCCGCGCCGCCCACCGGCGCCGCTTTTTCTGACCCTTCCCCGCTCCTGCGGCCGCGGAAGCTCACACCGTAGGAGATGGAGCTGTCGCCGTAGCGGGAGCGGATCTGGTCCATGGTGCGCTCCAGCGTCTCGGTCTTTTGATGCCGCGTCCCGTCCTGCCGGGAAAACAGGTCAAGCTGCTCGGCAAAGCGCTCCTCGTCCACGGGCTGCAGGGCTGTTACCGTAAGCATCCGAATGGGGTTGGGCATCTGCCAGGACTGGCGCAGCAGCGCCATACACGCGTCGGTCAGCTCCCGGGCCAGGTGCGTGCTGCGCCCCAGCTGTTTCTGCCGGGTGATGGTGCGGAAGGCCGCGTCCCGAATGGTCACCTGGATGCCGGTGCAATAAAGCCCGTGCCTGCGCAGCCGCATGGCCACGATGTCCGAGAGGATGGAGACGTTGGTCAAAACCTCTTCCCAGGTCGTCAGATCCCGGCGGAAGGTGGCGCCGCTGCCGATGGACTTGGCCTGGGGGCGCTGACCGAAGGGTCGCACGGGAGCATGCTCCAGGCCGTTGGCGTATTCGTACAGCTGGAGGCCGTTTTTCCCGAAGAGGTCCTGGAGCAGCTCCGGCGTGCACGCGGCCAGCTGGCCGATGGTGTCTACGCCGTACTGATGCAGGGTCCGCGCCGCCGCTTTTCCCACGAAAAGCAGTGCGGACACGGGCAGCGGAAAGACGATCTCTTTCCAGTGCTCCGGGGACAGCACAGTGGTGGCGTCGGGCTTTTTATAATCGCTGCCCAGCTTGGCAAAGATCTTGTTGAAGGAAACGCCCACCGAGCAGGTCAGCCCCGTCTCCCGCCGGACGGCGGCGCGCAGCTCGTCGGCGATGGCTTTCCCGTCCCCGCCGAACAGGTGCATACTGCCGGTGATGTCCAGCCAGCTTTCGTCGATGCTGAAGGGCTCTACCAGGTCGGTATAGCGGCAGTATATGGCGTTGATCTGCCTGGAAAAGGCGCTGTACCGCTCCCGGTGGGGCGGCAGCAGGATCAGGCCGGGACATTTTTTCCGCGCCTGCCAGATGGTCTCCGCCGTGACGACGCCATATTTTTTTGCCGCTTCGTTTTTGGCCAGGATGATGCCGTGGCGGGTCTCCGGCGAGCCGCTCACCGCCACGGGCTTGTCCTTCAGCTCCGGGTGGGACAGCAGCTCCACCGACGCATAGAAGCTGTTCATATCACAATGAAGGATGGTCCTCGGGCCGCCCATAACATACCTCCTCTCCGGCAGGAACTCTTTGTGGACAGTATAACACAATCCACCGAGAAATTCAAACGTATGTTTTCTGGCTGGCTAAAAACTTTTGCAGATGGTAAATCGCCGAAATCATTTTCCCTTTCCGCGGGCGGCGTATGCTGTCCGCGATCCCACGCTTGCAGAAGCGGCGCGCGTTGACAAAGGGGCAAAAAGACCGCCTGTGCGCCGGTCTCAGGAGGGCGGCGCACAGGCGGATCAACTTGATGTTTGCTTGTTACAGGGTCAGCACGCGGTGCAGAATCGTTGCCATCTCGGCGCGGGTCAGGGACCCGCCGGGATTCAGATTGCCCTTGCCGTCGCCCTTGACGACGCCAAGCTGTACCATCGCCGACACGGCCCCGGTGGTGTAGCTTGCCACCTGGTTCTTATCGGGGAAGCCGTTCAACGCGCTGGCCGCGCCGTCTTTTACCGTCTGGCCGCTGGCGTTCAGCGCACGCTGGATCAGCAGCATGGCGTCCTGACGGGTCAGGGCGTCCGTGGGACGGAACTTCCCGTCCTGGCCGCCGGTGGCGATGCCCGCCGCCCGGGCGGCGGTGATGGCCTCGGCGTAGTAGCTGTCCGCCGGGACATCGCGGAAGCGCTCCGTGCCGGCAACGGACTTAAAGCCAAAGGCGCGGTAGAGCATCAAAACGAAGTCGCCGCGGGTGATGTTCTTCGTGGGTGAGAAGTGGGTCTTGTCCGTACCGGTCACGATGCCGGCGTTGGAGAGGAAGTCGATGGAGGGCGTGGCCCAGCTGTAACCGGCGTCCACGTCGCTGAAGGTGGCCGACGCCTTAGGCGCGGTCACGGTGATCTCCACCACGCCGCTGTAAGACGCGTTGTCTGCGTCGATGCCGGTGTAGTTGATCGTGGCGGTACCGGTGAAGCCCGCCTTGGGGACAAAGGCCACGGTGGACAGGTTCGGCGAGCCGCTGGCGCGGAAGGACGCGGCGTTGGACGCGATCAGGCTGCCGCGGCTGGCGGGGCTGGCGTAACCGGAATACAGCTTGCCCTGGGCGCTGCTGGGCGGCGTGAAGGACACGCTTTGGAGCGCCGCACCGCTGCGGGCGCTACACGCGGCGGTGAAGTCCTGGACGCGGAAGAGGATGGGCGTGCCGGAGCTGGTGTAGCGGATGACGGAGGCGTTGCCCGCGGCGGTGTAGGTAATGCGCACGATGCCGCTGAAGCTGTCGCCGTCCACGCTTTCGCCGGTGAAGGAAATGTCCACGGTACCGGCGCTGCTGCCGGCGGGGACGAAGGTCACGTCGTTCAGGTCAAGGTCGTTTTTGCCCGGACTGCGGTAATATTTCGTGCCGGACGCGGCCTTTTTGCTGCTGCCGGAGCCGGAGGCGCTGTAGGTCTGGTACAGCGTGCCCTTGGACGAGGCGGGCAGGGTGAAGCGGACGTAGTCAAGATTGTCCCCCGTCATTTTCTTGCACAGGCTGTTGAAGTCGGTCGTGGCGAAATTGACGGCCTTGCCCGCGGTGGCCTTGTAGGCGATGACCTCGTCCGTCTCGCCCACGTTGACGACCACGTCGCCGCTGATCTTCTTGCCGTTGACGTCGTAGCCGGTGAAGGGGATGGTCACGGAGCCGTTGTAGTTGCTGGCGGGGACGAAGGTGAGATCGTCCAGGTCGGGATCGTCGTCGTAATAGTATTTCGTGCTGTCGGACACCTTTTTGCTGTTCCGGCCGGAGTAGTCGTAGTACAGCGTGCCCTTGGAGGACGCCGGGGTGTCAAAGTAGACGTAGTCTAACTTTTTGCCGGTCTCGTCCTTGCAGTAGGCGTTGAAGTCGGAGGCGCGGAAGTCCACGGACTTGTTCCGGTCGGTGGAATAGGTGACGTCGCCCTTCTGACTGCCGACGTGGATCTTCAGCGTGCCGGTGAACTTCTTGTCCCGGGTGTCGTAGCCGGTGAAGTCGATGGACACGGTGCCGGTGTAGTTGTTGGCGGGGACAAAGGTGATGTCATCCAGATACGGGTCGCTGTTGCGGTAGTATTTCGTGCTGCTGGAAACCTTGGTGTTGTTGGACTTGCTGGAATTGTACTTGAGGTACAGCGTACCGGCGGAGGACTTGGGCAGGGAGAAGGTGACATAGTCGAAGGTGTAGCCGGTTTCGTCCTTGCAGTAGTCGATGAAATCGTCCTCGTCGAAGTCCACGGGGGTGTTGACAGC
>CANSLL010000139.1 GCA_947647695.1 uncultured Clostridia bacterium
TTTTACCACTTTTCCTGCTTGCGGGGTAGGGGGATTTAATCAGAGGTTCCTTAGACTCCTGAGGGCAAAAAAGCAAATCATACCACACAACGCGTTTTCCTGCCAATCCAGTGCAGGGAAACGCGTTTTTTCGTCACAGAGCCGAAAAAAGCGCATGATCTTTCGACCCGCTTCCGGCAAACCGGCATATTTTTGAGGAAGACACAAATACTAAAATCCAAGGCCGCCACGCGCGCAAACAAAAAAGCCGTTTCCCCCGCCGCATCCGTCCGGCCCCGATCCCGGTCCCTCCCGCGTATGCGCGTTCTTTACTCCAGAAACGAATAGGAGGCAACTTATGCAAAAAAAATTCAAACTGAGCGATGTGATCCTCTCTGTCATCTGCGTAGTTTTCGTGGCGGAAGCCGCCGCGCCGGTGGCTTCCATCGGAAACAGCCAGTATTTCTGGTGGGTCCTGATGATCGTCGCCTTCCTGCTGCCCTATGGCCTGATCGCTTCCGAGCTGGGCACCACCTACGAAGGCGAGGGCGGTCTCTATGACTGGGTATCCAAAGCCTACGGCCATAAAATGGGCGCGCGGGTATCCTGGTATTATTGGATCAACTTTCCCCTGTGGATGGCGTCCTTAGCAGTCATGTGCCCCGATCTGATCGGTACGATCACCGGAATGGAGCTTGGACTGCTCCCTTCGATGATCATCGAACTGCTGTTTATCTGGATCGTCACCCTGATCGCCTTTTACCCCGTGTGTGACAGCATCTTTATCCTGAACATCTGTGCCGCCATCAAGGTGATCCTGGCACTGCTGGTGGGCGTCCTGGGCGTCTATTTCGTACTGACCCACGGCTTTGTGAACAACATGTCCCCCCGCACGTTCCTGCCGTCCTTTGACTCCAACAGCTTATCCTATATTTCCGTGATTATTTTCAATCTCCTGGGCTTTGAGGTCGTGTGCACTTTCTCCAAGGACATGAAGGATCCCAAACGGCAGATCCCCCAGGCCATCGTGGCCGGCGGCCTGGTGATCGCTGCAATCTACCTCTTCAGCGGCTTCGGCATCGGCGCAGCCATCCCCATTTCCGAGATCGACACCAGCTCCGGCCTGATCGACGCCGTGTCCCTGATCACCGGAAAAACCGGCGGACTCTTTATCGCCGGCGTGGCGCTGCTGTTTCTGATTACCCTGTTCGGCAACATGATCTCCTGGTCCATGGGTGTCAACTCCGTGGCGGCCTATGCCGCCCAAAACGGCGACATGCCCCAGGTGTTTGCCCGGAAAAGTCCTAAGAACGATATGCCCACCGGCGCAGCGGTGATGAACGGCATCGTCGCTACGATCGTGGTGCTGATCGCGCCGCTGATGCCCAGCGAAAATCTCTTCTGGGCCTTTTTTGCCCTGAACCTGGTCATGTTCCTGCTGTCCTATATTCCCATGTTCCCCGCCTTTTTGAAGCTGCGCAGGACCGACCCCGATACGCCCCGCCCCTTCCGTGTCCCCGGCAGCAGCGGCGTACTGAAAATCATGGCCTTTGTTCCCGTGGCCCTGATCGCCGTGGCCCTGATCTTCACCGCCATTCCGCTGAGCTTCGACCCGGAAACGTTGGAAAACGTACTGCCCACCACCATCGGCTCCGTTTTGTTCATCGTCATTGGCGAGCTGATGATCCTGTTCCGTTCTAAAAAGCCTGCTTGATCAGCTGCATAATATTTTCCCCCGGCTTCTGTCCCCATGCATCATTTTTATTTTGTTAGGAGGATCTATCATGGCAAAACGCATTACCGGTACCACACCCAAACAGGACGGCTTCCGTATGCCCGGCGAGTTCGAGCCCCAGGATCACGTTTTCATGATCTGGCCCGAGCGCCCCGACAACTGGCGCAACGGCGCAAAGCCCGCCCAGAAAGCCTTCACCGATGTGGCAACCGCTATCCGAAAGCACACGCCCGTTACCGTACTCGTCAACAACAGCCAATACGCCAACGCCCGCGCCCGCCTGCCGGAAAACATCCGCGTCGTGGAGGCCGCCAGCGACGACGCCTGGGTGCGTGACTGCGGCCCCACCTTCGTCATCAACGGCAAAGGCGAGATCCGCGGCGTCGATTGGACCTTCAACGCCTGGGGCGGTCTGGTGGACGGCCTGTATTTTCCCTGGGCCAACGACGACGCCATCGCCCAGAAAATCTGCGAGCTGCAAAATATCGACTCCTACCGTACCGAGGGCTTCGTCCTGGAGGGCGGTTCCATCCATGTGGATGGCGAAGGCACCTTGATCACCACGGAAATGTGCCTGCTCAGCGAAGGGCGCAATCCCCATATGAGTAAGGCACAGATCGAGGAGATGCTGAAAAATTATCTGAACCTGGAAAAGATCATCTGGATCAAGGACGGCATCGACCCCAACGAAACCAACGGCCATATCGACGACGTGGCGTGCTATATCCGTCCCGGCGAGGTCGCCTGCATCTGGACCGAGGACCAGGAAAATCCCTTCTACGATGCCGCCCAGGCCGCATACAAGACCCTGTCCGAAGCAACAGACGCCAAAGGCCGCAAGTTGAAGGTCCACAAGCTGTGCCTGACCAAAAAGCCGTGTCTGCTGAAAGGCGCCGACACCATTGACATCGTCCAGGGCACGCTTCCCCGCGAGGACGGCGAGATCTCCATTGCGTCATATATGAATTTCCTGATCACGAACAACGCCGTCATCCTGCCCCAGTACGGCGATGAAAACGACGCCCTGGCCGTGCAGCAGGTACAGGCCATGTTCCCCAGCTACACGATCGAACCGGTCCGCACTGAGGAAGTCGCTTTCGGCGGCGGCAACATTCACTGCATTACCCAGCAGCAGCCCCGAGTATAAGGGCGCTGTGTGTGGGAAATGGGCGTGTCACCGTTTGGTGATACGCCCATTTTTTGCGTGGATGCCCCGGTAATCGCTGTATGGCCCAACAGGTTGTTTCCAAATTTTCCCACATCATGTCTACCCGGTCTACCAAAATGTCTACCAAAACGCGCCCGGTACCCGCTGCGCCGCAGCGGGTTTTTTCGACGCGTCTACCCGTTTTCCGCCGCTATGTCTACCCAGTCGGTACCTTGGTGATTTTGACGAACGCCGGAACCCTTGCACCGCAAGGGTTTCGGCGTTTCGTACTGCTCCACCTAAGGGACGTTATGCTCCCATTTTTATGCTGAAATATTACGATTTTAGCAGAAAATGAGACGAAAACGAACTAAACAGACGCAAAAAGTTCAAAAGGAGGAAACTACCTATGAAGAATCTGAAAAAGATTCTGTCCCTGGTGCTGGCTCTGGCCATGGCCCTGTCGCTCATGACCGTCGCCTTCGCCAAGGACACGGGTGACTTCGCCGACGGCGACGACGTCACCTACATTGAGGCGGTCGACGTGATGGCCACCATCGGCGTCTTTAACGGCGTCGGCGACGGCACGAACTTCGACCCCACCGGCAAGCTCACCCGCGAGCAGGCCGCCAAGATCATCACCTATATGATCATGGGCCAGGCCCAGGCTGACCAACTGGTCGCCACCATCGCTCCCTTCGCGGACGTGTCCGCAGACCGTTGGTCTGCCGGCGCAATCGCGTACTGCGCCAGCGAGGGTATCATGAACGGCACCGGCAACGGCAAGTTCAACCCCACCGGCGAGCTGACCGGCCTCCAGTTTGCAAAAATGCTGCTGGTTGCTGTCGGCTATGACGCCGAGATCGAGAAGATGAGCGGCACCGCATGGGGCCTGGCTACCTCCAAGCTGGCTTATCAGGTCGGCCTGAACAAGGGCCTGGGCGACATCAACCTGACTCAGGTACTGACCCGTGAGCAGGCTGCTCAGATGGCCTTCACCGCCGAAAAGACCCCCATGGTCTACTATCCCTCCAAGGGCAGCACCATCTCCGTCAACGGCGCTGTCGTCGAGTTCGGCGCACAGCAGGCTCAGTATGTTGTCTCTGAAAAGAGCGACGGCAGCCAGAGTGAAAACAACATCAGCACCGACGTGCTGGCCGGCAGCGGCGCAGCAATGATCGAGTTCGGCGAGCGTTACTGCCCCGATCTGGTCAAGGAAAACACTTCCAACGACCTGTGCCAGCCCGTCCGCAAGTGGACCTATAAGAACAAGACCATCGGCCGCTATACTGTGGCTGAGGACAAGATGGTTGTTGTTTCCGCCAAGGACAAGACCCTGGAAGACGTCGTTTACGGCAAGTCTTTCATGAACTACAGCAGCTCCAATCTGGCACTGCGCTATGACAGTACCGGCGGCAATACCCCTGATAGCATTTCTGTTTATGTAAATGGCCTTCAGGCATCCGATAACAGCAATGTCGCGGTTGCACTGCGTGGCGTCACCCTGAATAAGGGCGATGTGGTCTACGCTTATGAGAACAGCGCAGGCAAGGTGAACCGCATCGTGGTCGCCCGTTACAGCCTGGCGAAGATCGACAATGTTGCCACCAACATGAGCTCCACCGAGAAGGAAAACGGCGCTGAATACCGCATCAAGCTCGTTGACCTGGACGGCGACAGCATTGGCAACACCAACTACTATGACGATTACAATGACGACACCAAGCTCCTGACCGGCTTTGCTTCCGCCACTTACAAGAAGGATACCATCCTGGCTGTTGCGCTGAAGAGCGACGATGACGCCATTGTGGACAGCTATGTTGCTGAAATCGTGACTGGCAAGCCCACCGCTGCGAAGGAGACCGGCGACGGCCACATCACCGTGGACGGCACCAAGTATCAGTTCGTGACGGATGCCGGCAACACCGTGCTGGTGGACGGCGTTTATCAGAACTTCGACTTCGATAACGAGTACAACGTCTACACCACCAAGGAAGGCTATGTCATCGGTATCGAGGGCACGGAAGCCACCAAAATCGACGATATCTACTATGTCACCAGCGTCTACACCGACGTGGTCGGCGGCGAGGGCCGGTTCTTTGCCCAGCGCGTCGCCCTGATCGACGGCAAGGTGGACACCGTCCAGATCGAAAAGGGTTCTGCTCAGATTTTGCAAGACAACGCGACCGTTTCCACACCTACAGATCAAATTGGTACCGGCGGCACTGCTTGGGCAGGCCTGTACACTTTCAACGACAGAAAGTATGATTCTGCTGCGCTTGGCACCGGTTCTTCCGCCAAGCAGAGTTCCGGTAACGATATCCTGACCATGATCCCCTTCTCTAAGACTGCGATCACTGCCACAGCCGCGCAGAACCTTTACGGCAGCGCTTATGCTGAGGAAGACTTCGCTGTGAACGGAAACACTGGTAAGCTGTCTGCTGGCAGCACCCTGGCTGCTAAGGTCGAGAAGGCCGACACCAAGATGACCGTTGGCGGCACCACCTACTACATGAACGCCGACACCCAGTATCTGGCCATTGAGAGCGTGGGTTCCGCCATTGACGTGACCCTTGCCACCGGCGGCATGAACGTGGGCGATACTTCCGCACAGACCCTCGTGCTCACCACTGCGGACGATACCAAGACCGTTGTTGCCTTCGTCATCGCGGGCGGCAGCCTGACCGGCATCTCTGCGGCAAGCAAGGAAGTCATCTACGTTCCTGCGAATACCTCCGAGCGTTACGGCAATGACAACTACCGCAACGATCTGTGGTTCATGAAGGACGGCAACAAGGTTGAGGGCGCTGTGATCACCTCCAAGGAGAACCAGGGCTTCTACACCTACAGCGAGAAGGGCGGCGCTTACAAGCTGGAGAGCGGCGCTGAGAACATCAAGACCCAGGCAGACGGCGGCAACTATACTTACAAGGATGAGGCTGGCTACGGTGAGGACCTTGTGATCACCACTGCCTATGACAAGAAG
>CANSLL010000140.1 GCA_947647695.1 uncultured Clostridia bacterium
AGGAGATCCTCAACTTCCTGATGATGCCCGGCTTCTCCATGAACACAGAAGTGACGGAATTTTCCGGCAGAGGCGTGGGCATGGACGTCGTTAAGCGTGGCGTGGAAGAGCTGGGCGGCAGCATCTCCATGTCCAGTGAACCCGGCGTGGGGATGACCACCACCATGCGCATTCCCCTGACTATGTCCATTATGGACGGCATGGAGGTCTCCGTGGGCAATTCCACCTTCACCATCCCCATCAACAACATTCGCCAGAGTTTCAAGGTCACTGCGGACGAGATCATCCACGACTCCGCCAACGGCGAGATGATCAAATGCATGGATAGCTTCTACCCCGTCATCCGCACCCGCGAGCTGTACCAGCTCGGCTGCGGCGTGGAGGATATTGAAGAAGGCATCCTGCTGTGGCTGGAGGCCGGCGACCGTTCCTATTGCCTGTTCGTCGATGAATTGCTGGGCGAACAGCAGGTCGTCGTCAAGCAGATGCCCAGCTATATCAACAGCTATAACATCAAAAACTACGGCATTGCCGGCTGCACGCTCCTGGGCGACGGCAGCATCAGCATCATTCTTGATGTGGGCAATCTTTACACTGCCGCCACCGGTATGTGATGCGGGGGAGGGAACGATACTATGAGTGAAGAAATGATGTTTGCAACGGAAAGCCAGATCGACGAATTCAACAACCAGACCGAGGACGTCATCAACGCGCAGAAATTTCTGATTTTCAAGACCGACGGTCTGAAAATGGGCGTAGACGCCGAGTTTGTCGTGGAGATCCTGACGGATCAGACCGTCACATTCCTGCCCATGATGCCGGAATTCGTGCGGGGCATCATCAATATGCGCGGCCAGCTGGTCCCCATCATGGATATCCGCATCCGCCTGGGCAAGCCGCCCAAGGATGACTGCATCATCCTTGTTTTGAATGTGGAGGGCACGTTCCTGGGCCTGCTGGTGGACGATATGGACCAGATGCTCGATATCCCCAAGGACAGCATTCTGCCCATGTCCGCCCAGAACGCCCACGAACTCGTCTCCGGCATGTGTTCCCTGCCCGATGGCTCCGGCACGATGATGGTGCTGGACTGCGTCCAGCTGGTGACCCATGTCTGATACCGCGCAGGGCAAGGGGACCCTCTTTTCTCCTATGACCATCTCCGATGCCGACTTCCACCGCCTGGCCAGTTTTGTCCAGCAAAATTACGGCATCAACCTGACCCAGAAGCGGCAGCTGATCACCGGGCGCCTCTCCACCCCCGTCAAGCAGCTGGGCTACGCCTCTTTCTCGGATTTTATCAACCACCTGCTCAAAACGAAGGACGAGAAGGAAATGTCCCTGCTGCTGAACAAGCTGACGACGAACTACACCTTTTTCATGCGGGAAAAGGAGCATCTGGATCATTTTCGCACCCACATCATCCCTGAGATTGTACAGCGCCACCAGCGCGACAAGACCCTGGCCATCTGGAGCGCGGGCTGTTCCTCCGGCGAGGAGCCGTACAACATCACCATGTACCTGTTCGACTATCTGGGCTCCCAGGCCAGTCAATGGGACACCCAGCTGCTGGCCACGGATATCTCCGAGCAGGCCATGGCCACCGCCCAGCGCGGCATCTATGAGCTGCCGGACACCATCCCGCCGGAGTGGAAGAAAAAATACTTCATCCATGAACAGGGCTCCAACTACCGCGTCACCCCGGCGGTGCGCAACAATGTCATTTTCCGCCCCTTCAATCTGATGGACCCCATCAGGTTCCGCCGCAAATTTGACGTCATTTTCTGCCGGAATGTTATGATTTATTTCGACCAGCCCACGAAGGACGCTCTGGTGCGCCGTTTCTATGACGCAACCGTGCCCGGCGGCTATCTGCTCATCAGCTATTCGGAAAATCTGAGCCAGAATTCGCCCTACCGCAGGATCACCACCGCAACCTTCCAGAAATGACGTAAGGAGGTAACCCTCACCATATGGTGCCAAATAAAAAAATCCGCGTTCTGGTAATCGACGATTCCATGCTTGCCCGCAGTATGATCTGCACGGGACTCAGCGCCCATCCTTCGATCGAGATCGTCGGGCAGGCCATCAACGCGCTGGACGCCAAGCGTAAGATCGAACAGCTGAAGCCGGACGTCATCACCTCCGACGTGGAGATGCCCGGTCAGAACGGGATCGATTTTCTCAAGCAGTATCTGCCCACCAATCCCATCCCGGCAATCCTGGTCTCGTCTTTGAACCTCAAAGTATTCGACGCCCTGGCTGCCGGCGCAGTGGATTTCGTGCGCAAGCCCGACGGTCAGGAAACCAAGGACGCCTTTATCGCAGCGCTGACCCAAAAGGTCATCATCGCATCCAGCGCCAAGGTGCGTCTCCCCGCCTCCCCCTCTCCCGCCGCCGCGGCTTCGTCCGCAGCGGCTGCTGCGGCGGCTGCGGTCACTCCGGCCCAGCCCTTAGGCAATTCCCCGGGACTGAACAGCGTCATCATCGGCCTCGGCGCGTCCACCGGCGGTACGGAGGCGACCTTAGAGGTCATGAAGCGCCTCCCGGCGGATATCCCGCCCATGGTGATCGTCCAGCATATGCCCAAGGGCTTTACCAAAATGTACGCCGACCGCCTGGACCGCCTGTGCCGCATGAAGGTGCAGGAGGCCAAAAACGGCGACGAGCTCCAGCGGGGCCTTGCCTATATCGCCCCGGCGGACCTCCAGGCCCGCGTGGTGCGCATCGGCAATAAATACACCCTCTCCTGCACGCCGGGGGACAAGGTCAGCGGCCACCGTCCGTCAGTGGACGCCCTGTTCCAATCCATGGCGGAGGTCATCAAATGCAAGATGGTGGGCATCATCATGACCGGCATGGGTCAGGACGGCGCGGTCGGCCTGCTGGCCATGCGGCAAAAGGGCGCGTATACCATCGGCCAGGACAAGGAGTCCTGCGTGGTCTACGGTATGCCCGCCGTGGCAAACGATATCGGCGCGGTCTGCACCCAGGCGTCCTGTACGAATATTTCCAACGTACTGCTGCGTCATCTTGCCAAACTGTAAAAATTTATTTTTGCGCGGGACCGGACTTGCTGTCCGGTCCCGCTTTTTTCCTGCTGCGGACCGCTCCCCGTTGCCGCTTTCTTTTGGGGCGCAGACATCATCAAAAATCCGTAATGCAGAAATTTTGAAACCTTTCTTATCTTCTGCGCCATGCGGTCGATAATAAAGATATAAACGAGGATACAACATGCAGGTCCGCCATGGGGCGGACAACGATAAAAAAGGATGTGAGCCATCATGTTGACCACTTCTGGTTCCGGTCCCATTTCTTCCGTCGGACCGGCAAAAACTTATTACACCCGCACAGAACGGGAAGCCCGCACAGGTACCCCCCAGGGACCTCAGTACGATTCCGTTTCCCTCTCCTCCCTGCCCGAGGGCAAGAGCCGTTTCCATATGGACATGGTCAGCCGCCTGTCCCAGGAAATCCGCACGTCCACGACCACAGGCGATATCCAGGCCCTGCGCCAGCAGGTCGCTTCTGGAACGTATACGCCCGATCCCATGGCCATCGCGGCTCGGATTTTGTTCCTGTCTGAGGAGGCATAAATGGAAGAACGCTACCTTGATTATTTGGCGACCCTTGAGGAGCTGCGCCAGAGCCTGGAGCAGCTCGCCGCCACGGCCCAGCAAAAGACCGCCGCCGTCAAACAAGACGACCTGGCCGCGCTGAACGAAATCCTCAAGCAGGAACAGGCGATTTCCCTGGCCCTGCGCGGTCTGGAGCAGAAACGGACAAAGCAGATGACGGAGCTGAACCTGGCAGACGCTCCCCTGTCCCGTCTGGCCGAGCGGTATCCCGAGGCGCTCCGCCTTCAGGCGAAAAACACCGCCGACGCGCTGCTGCGGCAGTACCAGCTGTATCAAAGCGCGTCCGACGCGGCGCGCTGCGTGCTGGAAAGCAACCTGCACGAAATCGAAAAGATCCTTGCCGATCTGGGCGCGGACCCCATGAGCGGCGCAAGTTACGCCCCCGCCGGGGCCGACCTGCCCAGTTCCATGAAAACAGACTTCCGCGCATGACGCTCCGCCGCGTCTGCGCTGATCCCGATACAGAACACAGGAAAGAGGAGATTCTATGAGCTTTGTTGGCACGTTTGGTACCTTTACCACCGCCCAGCTTGCGATTTACGCGGCCCAGAAGGGTCTGAGCGTTACGGGCAACAATATCGCAAATATCAACACCACGGGTTACACCCGCCAAAGGCTGGACCAGATCAGCTTTAAGACCGGCGGCGCGGACCGCTACCATTCCCAGTTCGACGCCCGCGTGGGCAACGGCGTGCTGTGCACAGGCGTTTCCCAGATCCGCGACCCTTACCTCGATATCCGCTACCGCACGGAAAATGCCACGGTGGGCGCGCTGAACAAGACCCTGTCCGGTCTGGACAGCATTGCCGCCATCATTGACGAGGTGGCCAAGGGCGAGGATGAGCACGGCCTGATCGACGCCCAGCTGAGCGATTTCCTGAAAACGCTCCAGAATCTGAGCGTGTTTACCGGTCAGGAGGAATATGACACCCAGGTGCGCTCCTCCGCCACGACTTTGGCAAAGCTGTTCAACAAAGCCGCCACCAGCTTGGAGCAGGTGCGGCAGAACGCCGTCACCAGCCTGAAGCAGGACCTGACCACCGTCAACGAGCTGCTGGTCAACATCCGCCATCTGAACACGGAGATCCGCAAGAGCGATATCCACGGCGACGGCGCGCTGGAAATGCGCGACGAACGCAACCGCCTGATCGACGAGCTGTCCAGCTACATCAAGATCGATGTGACGTACAGCATGGAGGACCTGGGCGCGGGACAGCAGGTGGAGAAGCTGACCATCAAGATGGCCGACGCCAACCCCGACGGCAACGTCAGAAGCGACAGCTCCACACTGGTGGACGGCATCTTCTGTGCGCAGGTTTGCGCGCCGAAGGCCAACCCGGAATACGAGAAAGATCCCACTTTGCCTAAATACTTAACCCCCACCGGCCAGCCAACCAACGACGCGGCCAAGGCGGACCTGGAGTTTGATGAGAATTTCAATCTGAAGGTCAGCAAGCTGGTGGATCAGAACGGCTTCCGCTGGAAGGAGTTTGTGCGGTCTACGTCTACGGCACTTGCAGATGTAAAGACATATAATGACGCAATAACCGAAGCACAAAAGAAAGCTGACGAAGCAACAGCTGCTAATAACCCTGATATCACTTTTGATACCACAAACAATGTCTTGACCGAACTTACCCGGGAAGGCAACGTTATCACGACAACGACAACCGCTTTTAAGGCTAACGGGGATGGCACCTACTCCAAAATCGTCAACGTCAACCGTCACTCGGACGAATGTGCTTTGGATGACAACGACCTGTACGGCGCGCTCCAGTCCGCCCGCGAGCTGCTGACGGAAAACGGCGAGTTTACCGACAAAGATGTCGTGACCGGTGATGCGATCGGCTGTGATGAAAACGGCGCTGTCAAGCAGGGTATCCCGTATTACCAGAAGTCCCTGGACCTGCTGGCCCGCCAGTTCGCGGATGCGTTCAACAAGGCCAACCAGGGGTATATGGTCGACGAAACCGGCGCGTATGTGAATGAAAAGGGTGAAAAGCTCACTTGGGGCGATGGAACACCGAGTACAGTAATCGATGTTACCAAAACTGCCGATGAGTTGTACGCAGATCCCACATACAAACCCATGTTAGAAAAGATGCGCAAAGATGACTCCGATACGCCCCAGGATCTTTTAAGCGCATATCTGACATCCAAGGGCGGAACCCCTGTTACAGGCGGTTTTCAAACTGTTGTCGACC
>CANSLL010000141.1 GCA_947647695.1 uncultured Clostridia bacterium
TTCAAACCGGGACGCCGGGTGGTATAATTAATTATAAGAAAGCATCGTACCGGAGCAGGCCTCTGGAAACGGTCTGAACCCTTCCCCCCCTTTCTTGCCGGTATCCCTTCGTTTTCCGGCGCGGTACGAAGCGCCTTTTGCGGAACATACCGCACAGGATCTACAGAACAGATAGGAGGCTATCCCATGAAAAAGAAAACATCTGAAACCGTGATCACCGAGGGCAGATTCTATACCATCGCTTCGTCCAACGGCAGAGTGCTGGAGGTCGCAAACTACAATCCCGAACCCGGCGCCGCGATCCAGCTCTGGGACTACGCCGGAGCAGAATGGCAGCAGTGGACCTTCATCCCTGTGGGCACAGACATCTACCGCATCTGCAACCGCTTTACCGGCAAAGCCGTCGACCTGTGCCTCAGCGGCACGGCGGACGGCACCTGGCTGCACCAGTGGGAGCCCAACACCGGCAAAAGCCAGCAGTGGAAGTTAGAGACCACGCCGGACGGCTACGTCCGCTTCCGCTCGGTCCTGGCGGACAAGTACCTCGATCTGTACCAGGCCTTCAGCGGCAACGGCGCCCGCGCCCAGATCTGGTCGGACAACGAGGGCGGCAACCAGCGCTGGCTGCTGCGGGACGTCACGGATAAAAATGCCATCCGTCCCAGCGAGGCCCAGGTGGAAAAGAAGTTGAAAGAACAGGTGGAGCAAGCGGCCAAGGAAGCAAAAAAAGCTGCCAAAAAGGAAACCAAGACAGTGAAAAAGGCCGCCAAATCCACCACAAAGACCACAAAATCCGCCAAGTCCACCGCAGCAAAAACAGTCAAGACCACCGCAAAGAAAAAGGCGGAGGAGAAATAAAAGCCGACAAGGGCGCCGGGCGTGTTTCGTCCGGCGCTTTATTAGACCGCCACCCCGTCCGGCACGGGGCGGAAGGAGGAAATCTGACATGAGTTTACAGGAAACCCCGTCCGGCGAGCGGGTCCACATCGGCTTTTTCGGCCGGCGCAACGCGGGAAAATCCAGCCTGGTCAATGCTTTTACCGGCCAGCGCCTGTCCGTGGTGTCCGACGTCAAGGGCACCACCACGGACCCGGTGTACAAGGCCATGGAGCTGCTGCCCATGGGGCCGGTGATGATCATCGACACACCGGGCTTTGACGACGAGGGCGCCCTCGGCGCCCTGCGGGTGGAAAAGGCGAAGCAGGCCCTGAACAAATGTGACGCCGCCCTGCTGGTCACCGACAGTACGGAGCCGCTCCATGAAACAGACAAGGCCCTGCTCGCCCTTTTCGGCGAACGCCGCATCCCCTATCTCATTGTGCGCAACAAATGCGACCTGCTGGACGCCCTGCCCAAAGAAACGGCAGAAAACGTCATCTACGCCAGCGCAGAACAGGGGACGCACATCCGGGAATTGAAGGAACGCGTCGCCCGGCTGACGGTGGAAGAGGCGTCCCCCGTCCCCCTCGCCGGGGATCTGGTACCGCCGGGCGGTCTATCCGTGCTGGTCACGCCCATCGATTCCGCCGCGCCCAAGGGACGCCTGATCCTGCCCCAGCAGCAGACCATCCGCGACCTGCTGGATCATGGCGCGGCCACCGTGGTGGTCCGGGAGACGGAACTGGCGCGGACGCTGGGCGCCCTCGCCGTGCCGCCGGACATCGTCATCACCGACAGTCAGGCCTTCGCCCAGGTGGACGCGCTGACGCCGCCGGAGGTGCCGTTGACGTCCTTTTCCATCCTCTTTGCCCGCTACAAGGGGGACCTGTGCTCCGCCGTGAGCGGAGTGGCCGCCCTGAAAACGCTTCAGGACGGGGATACGGTCCTGATCTCCGAGGGCTGTACCCATCACCGCCAGTGCGGCGACATCGGCACGGTCAAGCTGCCCCATTGGATTTTGTCCCGCACCGGGAAGGACATCCGCTTTGCTTTTACCTCCGGCACGGAGTTCCCGGAGGACCTTTCGCCCTATCGCATGGCCGTCCATTGCGGCGGCTGTATGCTCTCGCCCCGGCAGATGCGCTTCCGCCAGCGCACCGCCGCCGCCCAGGGCGTCCCCATGACAAATTACGGGATGCTGATCGCTTATCTCCACGGTATTCTTCCCCGCGCCCTCGCCCCGTTCCCCGACGCGGCCCGGCTCCTGACGGCGCAAAACGAAGCGATAGATTGATTTCTTTCGCAATTATTTCATTGCCAAAGAAATAAAATTACCCTGCTGCCGTTGAAAACGGCGGCGGGGTATTTTATAATAGGTCTGTCTCAGTATCATTTTAGAGGAGATGCAACATGAAAAAACCGATCCAACGTCTGGTGGTAAAGGTAGGCACATCCACGCTGACCTATACCACCGGCAACATCAATTTCCGGCGCCTATCCCGTCTGGTAGAGGTGCTCTCGGATATTTCCAACGCCGGCGTCCAGGTAGTGCTGGTGTCCTCCGGCGCCATCGCCGTGGGCGTGGGAAAGTTAGGCCTGCCGGAGCGGCCCGCGGATGTGCCGGGCCGTCAGGCCGCCGCCGCCGTGGGGCAGAGCGAGCTGATGTTTTTATATGACAAGCTCTTTTCCGAATATTCCAAGACCACAGCCCAGATGCTGCTCACCGCCAGCGATATGAACGACCCCCAGCGCCGGTCCCATCTGGTCAACACCTTTGAAAAGCTGCTGGAATACCGGTCGCTGCCCATCGTGAACGAAAACGACAGCGTGAGCGTAGAGGAGATCGTCCACGGCGACAACGACTGCCTGTCCGCCCAAGTGGCGGCGCTGATCCATGCGGACGCCCTGGTCATCCTCACCGACATCGACGGCCTGTACGACAGCGATCCCCGGGAAAACCCGGATGCCCGGCGCGTGGGCGTGGTGGAGGAAATCACGCCGGAGCTGGAAGCCGCCGCCGGCGGCGCGGGCAGCAGCCGGGGCACCGGCGGGATGGCCACAAAGCTCAACGCCGCCAAGCTCGCCACCGCTGCCGGCGTGGACACCTATATCATCAACGGTACGCCCTGCGACAATCTCTACGCGCTCCTGGAAGGACGGGACACCGGCACGCTGTTTTGCGCAAAGCATCCAAAGGAGGAACAAGCATGAAAGAAGATTTAATGGCTCTGGCCAGCCGCGCCAAGGCCGCCGCCCGCGCCCTGGCCCTAACGGATACGGAACAGAAAAACGCCGCCCTGACCGCAGCGGCAGACGCCTTGACGGGCACGGCGGAGACAATCCTTGCGGAAAACGTCAAAGATCTGGAGGCCGGCCGCGCCGCGGGTCTGACCACGTCCCTGCTGGACCGTCTGGCTTTGAGTGAGGAACGCATCGCGTCCATGGCGGACGGATTGCGCCAGGTGGCCGCGCTGCCGGACCCCGTCGGCTTGGTCCTGGAGGAACTCGACCGGCCCAACGGACTGCATCTGACAAAACGTACCACGCCCATCGGCGTGATCGCCGTGATCTACGAGGCCCGGCCCAATGTGACCGCGGACAGCGCGGCGCTATGCCTGAAAAGCGGCAACGCCGTGATCTTGCGCGGCGGCAAGGAGGCCATCCGCTCCAACCGGGCCATTGCCGAAACCCTGCGCAGCGCCGTGGCGGGTGCAGGGCTGAACCCGGACTGCATCCAGTTAATCGGCGACACGGACCGGGAAACGGCCACGGCCCTGATGAAGCTCAACGGCGGCGTGGACCTGCTGATCCCCCGGGGCGGCGCGGGCCTGATCCACAGCGTGGTGCAGAACGCCACCGTCCCGGTCATTGAAACGGGAGCGGGCACCTGCCACACCTATGTGGACAAGGACGCGGACCTGGCCATGGCTGTAGAGATCGTCTACAACGCCAAGACGTCCCGCCCGTCGGTGTGCAACGCCTGCGAATGCGTTCTGGTGCACCGGGACATCGCGAAGGAATTCCTTTCCATGGCCGAACGGCGTCTCGCCGAAAAGCAAGTGGAGCTGCGGGCAGACGAGACATGCCGCCCGCTGCTTTCCCACGCAGTCCCCGCCACCCAGGAGGACTGGGGAAAGGAATACAACGATTTCATTCTGGCTGTGCGCGCCGTGGCGGACGTGGACGAAGCCATCGGCCATATCACCCAGTACGGCACCGGTCACAGCGAGTGCATCGTCACGGAAAACCAGGGGACCGCGGAATATTTCCTGCGCCGGATCGACGCCGCGGCAGTGTATGTCAACGCCTCCACCCGTTTTACCGACGGCTGCGAGTTCGGCCTGGGCGCCGAGATCGGCATCTCCACTCAGAAGCTCCACGCCCGCGGTCCCCTGGGCCTGCGGGAGCTGACCAGTTATAAATATGAGATCCGCGGAAAGGGACAGGTGCGCTAAGGATGAAACAGAAGGAAAAACAAATCAAGGCGGACCTGGTCCTGGCAGCGCTGCTCATTTTGGGCTCCCTGGTCCTGGCGGCCTTTTCCTGGTGGCTGCCAAACACCTTGCAGGGGCCTATGACCGCGAAGATCACCGGCACGATCACGTCCATAGAAAAGGCCTACGGCAGCTACTGCATGGCCATTAGCCTGGACAATTACACCACGCAGTACACCTTCCTCACCGAGACGTATGAAGCATTGGAGAAAAAGCCGGCGATCGGGGAAGCGGCCGAGATCAAATATGACATCACCTCCATGCACGAGGTGCGCCGTCTGGAAGTGCGCCGGAGCGACGGCAGCAAGGAAGTGCTTTATTCCAACGTCAACCCCATGGAAACAGTGATCTGGCAGCGGCAGGCAGCTGCTTTTGCCGTGTACGGCATATTCGCAGCCGTGTGCGTAGGCGGATATCTGGTCAAAACACGACGGCAGCCCAGGCGGGCTTGACCCATTCAGAACAGGAGGCGGAATCATGGAAGAAAACGTATTGCAACAGTTCAGCGAGGCGCTGCAGTGTCCCTGCCGTTATTTCCCGGCGGCTGACGACGACAGCGCCCTGATGGAAGCGTACCGGGAAGCCCGGGCGCGGGGCGCGCGGGAGGGCTTTACTCCCGTCATGCTGGCACTGGACAGCCGGGGCGATCTGCTGGAAAGCGTGTTGGACGGCGCGCCGCCGGAAGAAGCGGCGGCGCAGCGGGAAAAGCTGCGCACGCAGTCCCTGCCGGAGGGCGGCCCATGGCTGCACCAGCGTCTGGAGGAACAGAAGGAGATCTGGGCCGAGGACGGCTATGCGTGGAATGAGGAAGAGATGATCGGCGAGATCCCCGATTACACCGAAGGTTCCGCCGGCTTCAGCGGTTACCGGGACTTTGGCGGAACGGGCATCGTGCCCGTGGTGTTGGCGGAGCTGCCCACGGCAAATCCCTGGGAGGTTTTTGCCTGGGTCCCTTTCGGCGGATGGAACGAGTGTCCCGGTCCTGAGGAGCAGATGGCCGCTGCGAAATACTGGTATGAAAGGTACGGCGCGGTCCCCGCGCTGATTTCCATGGACGTATTAGAGTATGAGCTTCCCGCTCCCGTACCGGCGGAGGATGTATTGGAGCTTGCCCTGGAGCAATATTCTTTTTGTAACGACATTGTCGATCAAGGTGTTGAGACGATCGGAAACCTGGCGGGGATTTTGAAGCATTCGACCATTTGGTTTTTCTGGTGGGACTAAAAAGATAAAAGATGTTCCGTTGCACGGAACCGGGGCTTTTTTGTTTTTGCTCCCAGTGTGTGGGAGCACCCATATTGTTATGTTGATATGTCCTATCCCCCCGGGGGCTGCGCGCCCCCGGACCCCGCGGTTCCTTTCTGCCCGGGCAGAAAGGAACCAAAGACCCGCTTAAGGGACGGCTCAGACGCAGTGCTGCG
>CANSLL010000142.1 GCA_947647695.1 uncultured Clostridia bacterium
CCGCTCCTTAAGCGGCTCTTTGGGTACTTTCTGTCCGCACAGAAAGTACCCGAGGTTCTTAGGGCGAAAAGCCCTAAGGGTGTAAGGTCACAACAACCTGTCAAGAACATGCTCCCGCTTTCCTACAAGAAAAAAGAAATACCCGGGCATTGCCCTTGCCCTGCTTACCGGACATAGGTTACCTCATTACCACCTTTTTCCAGGACGCGGAAAGCGTTTTCCTCCTTGGGATAGCCCAGGGCAAGGCCGCCGCAGACGGTTTCTGCCTCCCCGACGCCCAGCCCGTGGAGCACCGCCCGCACGTCCTCGTTTTCGTCCAGCCAGTGGAGCTGGTTGATCCAACAGGAACCGACGTTCAGCGCCGTCGCCGCAATCATCATGTTTTCCAGGACGCAGGCCGTGTCCGCCATGGCGTTGCCATAGCTCTTGCGGTTGGCGGCGATGATCAGCGTGGGAGCACGGAAGAAGAACTCATAACCGCCCTGCTTGGAAAGGCGAATGGAATTTTGCAGGCTCTTGTACAGGTCCTCCCGCAGCTCCATACCCGCAAAAGCGCGCTCCACAACCGCTTGAATGCGCCGGAGCACATCCTCGTTCTGGAGGACGAACAAGTGGGTGGTGCGGTTGCCGCCGCCGCTGGGCGCATTGCGCCCGGCCTCTAAGATAGCCTGCAAGTCCTCCTCTTTGAGCTGCTCCGACAAAAAGGCGCGCACGCTGCGGCGGCGGGCCATGGTGTCCAATACGGCGTTCATAGCCCTTCCCCATCCCTTTCATCCCAGGCCGAGGGGCTGCCCGGCGCTTCTGCGCGCTCCTCCTCCGGTTCATCCTCATCAAGGGAGATGACGCGGTCTGCGTAGTCCATCAGCTCTTCCCGGAGCTGGGCGCGCCACTCCCGCATGTGTTCCTTGAGCTGCGCCTGGGCGGCCTGCTCCGCCTCGTGTTTTCCCACGGCGTAGCCCGCCGCGGCGGCAAGACCGGCGGCAGCTGTCAGCAAGGCGCAGTATAGGGTAAAGTATAATTTATTCATCGTTCAAACCTTCTTTTTTGTTTCTTTTTGGAACCGTCAGGAAAAGATTTCTGCCAGCGCGGCGGCGGCCTCTTTGCCGCCTGTGAGGTGCGCGTACAACACCGGCCCTCTGGCGGGCGCTGAGGAATAGGTAAAATCCTGTATGCCGTATACCGCGTAATGGCCGGGTCGATTGTTGACCCGGTAACGGATCTCCCAATCCGTTGCGGAAACACTCATCGGATAGGGGTTCCAGATCAGGCCGCGGCAGCGCTGAGCGCGCAGGAGCTCTTCCACGGCGCGTTTCGTCTCGCCGGTCAGCGGGACGTCCACAAAATCCCCTTCGCCCTTTTCCGTCACGACGCGCTCCACATGGTAGACCTCCACCGCATCCTGCGGACGGATCAGCGGATAGCTGTAGCACTGGGTGAAAATGAGCAGCGCCGCGGACAGGACAGTCAGAACAACTGCCGCTTTTTTCAAACGCTTCGCCGTCATGGACCGCACTTCCTTTCTGTCGAACCGGCCCTGTCCCGTCACGCCTCCGCCAGCGTGCCGAACAGCGCCCAGGTGTTGCTGCCGGTGATCTCCGCCGTGCGGAACGTGCCCACGGCGTCCTCCGGCCCTGTCAGGTGGACGAGGCGTCCGCCCGCGGTGCGCGCCGACAGGGGCCAGCGGGCATCGCCGGTCAGGCCGTCCACCAGCACGCGCTGGCGCGTGCCCACATAGGCGGCGTGCTTTTTCCCGGAGATCTCCGTTTGGGCCTTTAGCAAGCGGTCGAACCATTTCTGCTTTTCCTCCCGGGGCGCCGGGTCGGGCAGCTCCGCCGCCGGGGTGCCGGGACGGGGGGAGTAGAGGAAGGTAAACAGGGCGTCGAACTCCACCTCCTTGACCAGGGACAAGGTCTCTTCAAATTCCGCCTCCGTCTCGCCGGGAAAGCCCACGATCACGTCCGAGGTGAGCACCACATGGGGCATGACGGCCCGGGCGTAGTCGATCAGCTCCAGGTATTCCTCCCGGGTATACCCCCGGTTCATGGCCCGGAGCACGCGGCTGGACCCGGACTGGAAGGGCAGGTGGAGGTGGGGCGCGGCCTTTTCGCAGCGGGCCATGGCGTCCAGCAGCTTATGGGAAGCGTCTTTGGGATGGCTCGTCATGAACCGCAAAAGAAAATCGCCCTCGATCTCGTTCAGCGCGGCCAGCAGGTCCGCAAAATCGCACGCCTGGGGCAGGTCCTTGCCGTAGGAATTCACATTCTGGCCCAGCAAAGTGATCTCCCGGTAGCCCTCCGCCGCCAGGGCGCGCACGTCCGCAAGGATGCGTTCCTTGTCCCGGCTGCGCTCCCGGCCCCGGACATAGGGCACGATGCAGTACGAGCAGAAGTTGTTGCAGCCATACATCACCGAGACCCAGGCCTTGACGGCGTCCTCCCGGACGATGGGCAGGTCCTCGGCGATCTGGCCGGGGACATCATCGATGGAAAAGACGCGGCTGCCGGTGCGGCAGACCCGGCGCAGCAGCTCCGGGAACTGCCATAAGGCCTGGGGTCCGAACACCAGGTCTACATGGCGGTAGGATTGGCGCACCTTGTCCGCCACCCGCTGCTGCTGGGCCATACAGCCGCACAGGCAGATGATCTGGCGGGGATTTGCCTTTTTCCCGTGGGTCAGGGCACCCAGATTGCCGTAGACCCGCTTTTCCGCGTGCTCCCGCACGGCGCAGGTGTTCAGGGCTACCAGGTCGGCGTCCGCGGCGTCCGTGGTAAAGGAAAAGCCCATCTCCCGGAGCATCCCCATGAGGTTCTGACTGTCGGCCACGTTCTGCTGGCAGCCGAAGGTGTCCACAAAGGCCTTCGGCGAACGGCCGAGGGTTTGGGCAAAATAGTCTTTCAGTTCCTGGGCGATCTCCCGCTGGCGCGTCAGCTGCTCCGGGGAGACGCATACCTGTTCACGTTCCAAAGCGATTCTCCTGTTGCTTTTTTCTCAGTCTGGCAGAGCCGTTTAATTTATATAGTATATCGCGTTTCCGGGAAAGAGACAAGCCCCTGCTCCTCTTTTTTTCCGCCCGGACGCGCCGCCGCCCTCCTTTGCCGGACATGCCGGGATAAAAAAACCATCCCCCGGCCATCCGATGTGACCGGGGGATTACTGCTGTTCGTTGTTCAATGGACGATACCTTCGCTTTCTTCAAATTCTTCGGTGGTGCTTGTTTGTCTTTGTGTCATATCCAGAACTTGCGGCGTCTTTGAAACTTCTCGCTTGCGCCTTGGTTTCGTGCAAACCTTCCTGCGGCTGATACGCCTGTTGCTCAAAAAAGCTGGTTTGGAACGTCTGGTGCGAATCAAAAATTTCCAATGACTACCCTTCTCATTTGCCCCTTCTTCTTAGAGGGAGCGATACTTCCTGGATCTTTGGACTCACCCCTTTCTCTTAACCTTTTCTGGTTATAGTGTACTATAAAATCTCCACCCTGTCAACAGGATTTGTCGCTTTTTACGATTGCATTTTTTACAAATTTGTGCTCCCTCCTTTGTGAAAAAACTACAAAGACAAGTGTTTTTCGTTCAGGGACACCTGCCAGGGCGCGTCTGCGCAGCGGAAAAGAAAAGCTGTGGGGCGATATCGGACAGCACCGCGCCACAGCTTTTTGATCAAAATCGCGCGCCTTCCGGTTTACTGTTTGGGTCCGGCTTTCTTTTCCACCGCGTGGCGCACGCATTTGGCCAGGACCTCCGCCGTCAGGCCGTAGGCCTCCAGCACCGCCGCCGCCTTACCGCTGCGGCCGAACTCGTCCTTGACGCCGTGGCGGATCACCGGCACGGGGCAGTGGCAGGATACGAACTCCGCCACCGCGCTGCCCAGGCCGCCGATCACGTTGTGCTCCTCGCTGGTGACGATGGCGCCCGTTTCCTCCGCCGCCTTTTGCAGCAGCTCCTTATCCAGGGGCTTGATGGTGTGGAAGTCCAGCACCCGTACGGAGATGCCCTCCTCTTCCAGCGTCTCCGCCGCCTGGAGGGCCAGCTGGACCATCATGCCCGTGGCAACCACCGTCACGTCCGTGCCGTCGCGCAGGGTGACGCCCTTGCCCAGGGTGAAAGTGTGCTCGCCAGACTCGTAGCCCGTGACCGTCTCCACCGCGCTGCGGCCCAGGCGCAGGTAGGCGGGGCCGTCGTATTCCAGCAGCGCCTTGACCGCCGCGCGCATTTCCGCGCCGTCGCAGGGGTTGACCACCGTCATGCCGGGGATCGTGCGCATCAGCGACAAGTCCTCGATGCACTGATGGGTCGCGCCGTCCTCGCCCACGCTCAGGCCGCCGTGGGAGCCCACCACCTTCACATTCAGATGGGGGTAAGCCACGGAGTTGCGCACCTGTTCATAGGCGCGGCCCGCGGTGAACATGGCGAAGGAGCAGCAGAAGGGCTTCTTGCCGCAGGTGGCCAGGCCCGCCGACACGCCCACCATGTTTGCCTCGGCGATGCCCATATCCAGGAACCGCTCCGGGCACGCCTTTTTGAATTCGCCAGATTTTGTCGCCCCGGCCAGGTCCGCGTCCAGGACCACCAACTCGGGATATTCTGCGCTCATAGCCGCGATGGCCTTGCCGAAGGCTTCGCGGGTCGCGATCTTTTCCGCCATGTTACATCGCCTCCCATTCTTTGATTTGTTCGTTCAGCGCCGCCCGGGCCTGCTCCAGCTGCTCGTCGCTGGGGGCCTTGCCGTGCCAGCCGGCGTCGTTTTCCATGAAGGGGACGCCCTTGCCCTTGGTCGTTTTTGCCAGGAGCACCGTGGGACGGCCCTTGACGGTCTTTGCCACGTCGAAGGCCGCGGCGATGGCCGGGATGTCGTGGCCGTCCACATGGATCACGTTCCAGTTAAAGGCCGCGAATTTTGCGTCCAGGGGTTCCGAGGGCATCACATCGGCGGTGGCGCCGTCGATCTGCAAGCCGTTCACGTCCACCACGGCGCACAGGTTGTCCAGGCCGTACTTGGCCGCCGCCATGGCGGCCTCCCAGACCTGGCCCTCCTCAATCTCGCCGTCGCCCAGGGCAGCGTAGACGCGGTAGTCCTTGTTGTCCAGCTTACCTGCCAGGGCCATGCCCACGGCGGCGGAGATGCCCTGGCCCAGGGAGCCGGTGGACATATCCACGCCCGGCACGTTGACCATGTCGGGATGGCCGGACATATGGCCGTCGATGGAGCGGAACAGGTCAAGCTCCTTGACGTCATAGTAGCCCCGCAGGGCGAGGGTGGCGTAGAGGGCGGGGGTGCAGTGGCCCTTGGACAGGACGAAGCGGTCCCGGCCCGGGTCCCTGGGGTTCTTGGGGTCTACGCGCATGGTGTGGAAATACAGTACCGTGAGCACATCCAGGACGGAGAGGGATCCGCCCGGATGGCCGGAGGCGCAGCGGTGTACGGCCTCCACGGCCAGGAGCCGCGCCTTGGCGGCGGTGATGGCCAGTTCTTTTTGTTCCTTTCGCTCCATGGTATCATCCTTTCTGTGGTCCGCAAACGCGGACGGGGGTTTTGGTTGTCCGCGGCCGCGGACGGGGGATATCCCCGCGAAAGCGGGGATGCCTTTGGGGGCAACTCCGTTGCGGGGGAGGACCTATGATGTCACGTTGATGTGGCCGGTACCCCCAGGGGCTGCGCACCCCTGGACCTGCGGTTCCTTTCTGTACAGACAGAAAGGAACCAAAGAGCTGCTTAAGGGACGGCTCAGACGCAGTGCTGCGCCGGAGCTGCGCTCCGGCACGA
>CANSLL010000143.1 GCA_947647695.1 uncultured Clostridia bacterium
CCCGCCCCGCAGACCAACCTTGGAGAAAAACAGAAAAACACCGTGCAGGCAATCCAAAATTGCCACACAGCGTCTTACCTTCATACGCACAGAGGTCGATACAAGATCCAGAAATAGGAAGGTGTTGCGCAAAGGAGAGAAATCTTGTATAATACCTGATGGGTACAGGTCATCCTGTTGTGTGGGCGGGGAGTTCGCCTGCGCAGGCTGTGGGGAGGGGCTAACTCCCCGCAGCTGCCTATGAATTTCTGTTTTTCCTGAAATGATTTGTTGCTTGCTTTGCCGGCGTCCTGTGCGGGACGCCTTTTCTGTTTCTTAGGGTACCATATTTGACCGGAATTGTCAATCTTTGCCGCCCCAGCGGCGGGCTTTCGCTGCGCGCCGCTGGCGGTTTTTGGCGGGGCGTATGGGAGACGCCCGCTGCGGTACGGCTGGTAGGCCGTGCTCACAGCGGGCGTTTGTTGTTTGAGGACTGGATGCAGTTTTCAGGTGTCACTCCCATTCCACCGTGGCGGGAGGCTTACTCGTGATATCGTACACGATACGGTTGATCTGCGGTACCTCGTTGACGATGCGCACGCTGATGCGGTCCAGCAGCTCGTAGGGGATGCGGGCCCAGTCGGCGGTCATGAAATCCGCCGTGGTCACCGCCCGCAGGGCCAGGGTGTAGTCATACGTCCGCCCGTCGCCCTGGACGCCCACGGAACGCATATTCGTCAGCACCGCGAAATACTGGTTCAGGTTCTTGTCCTCTCCCGCCCTGGCGCACTCCTCGCGGAAAATGGCGTCGGCCTCCCGCAGGGTATCCAGCTTCTCCTCCGTGATATCGCCGATGACGCGGATGGCAAGGCCCGGTCCGGGGAAGGGCTGGCGCATGACGAGATACTCCGGCAGCCCCAGCTCCCGGCCCAGCTGGCGGGTCTCATCCTTGAACAGCAGGCGCAGCGGCTCGATGATCTCCCGGAAGTCCACATAATCCGGCAGTCCGCCCACGTTGTGGTGGCTCTTGATGACGGCGCTGTTGCCCAGGCCCGACTCGATCACGTCGGGGTAGATCGTGCCCTGGACCAGGAAGTCCACCTTGCCGATCTTTTTCGCTTCCTCTTCAAAGACGCGGATGAACTCCTCACCGATGATCTTGCGCTTGCGCTCCGGGTCGGTCACGCCGGAGAGCTTTTCCAGGAAGCGCGCCCCGGCGTTGACGCGCACAAAGTTGATATCCCACGGGCGGAAGGCGTCCTCCACCTCGTCGCCCTCGTTCTTGCGCATCAGGCCGTGGTCCACGAACACGCAGGTCAGCTGCTTGCCCACGGCCTCGGCCAGCAGGGCTGCGGCCACGGAGGAGTCCACGCCGCCGGAGAGGGCCAAGAGCACCTTGCCGTCCCCGATCTTTTCCCGCAGGGCCGCGATCTGGGTCTTGCGGTAGTCGGCCATGGTCCAGTCGCCGTGGACGCCGCAGACCTCGTAGAGGAAATTGCGCAGCATCCGGCTGCCGTTTTCCGTGTGGTTGACCTCCGGGTGGAACTGCACGCCGTAAAAGCCGCGCCCTTCGTCGCAGATGGCCACGTTGGGGCAGTTGGCGGAATGGGCCGTCAGGGCAAAGCCCTCGGGCACCTTTTCCATATAGTCCCCGTGGCTCATCCAGGTGACGCCCTGCTCCGGCAGGCCCCGGAAGAGCTTGCAGGAGGGATCGAAATACGTTTCGGTCTTGCCGTACTCCCGGGCGCTGGCGTCCGCCGCGGCGGTGACGCTGCCGCCCAGGGACCAGGCCATCAGCTGGCAGCCGTAGCAGATGCCCAGCACGGGCACGCCCAAGGCGAACACCTCCGGGTCCACATGGGGCGCGGAGTCTTCGTAGACACTGTTCGGCCCGCCGGTGAAGATGATGCCCACCGGGGCAAAGGCGCGGATGGCGTCCATGGACATGGTATAAGGATGGACCTCGCAGTAAACGTTGCACTCGCGGACGCGGCGGGCGATCAGCTGGTTGTACTGTCCGCCGAAGTCGAGGATCAGGATCTTTTCGTGGCTCATGCCCCTTGTGCCTCCTTTTTTTCTTGATAGGCGTCGATCATGGCGATAAAACGGTCAAAGAGGAAACGGGTATCCAGGGGACCGCCGCAGGCTTCCGGGTGGAACTGGACGGTGAAGATGGGCTTGTCCGTATAATTGACGCCCTCGCAGGTGCCGTCGTTGGCGTTGACGTAGCTGAGGCGGGCGTTGTCCGGCAGCGTCTCGGAGCGGACGGCGTAGCCGTGGTTCTGGGTGGTGATGTACACCCGTCCCGTCTCCAGGTCCTTGACGGGCTGGTTGGCGCCTCGGTGGCCGTAATGGAGCTTGTGGGTCTTGGCCCCCTGGGCCAGGGCCATCAGCTGGTGGCCGAGGCAAATGCCGAAAATGGGGATGCCGGAGGCGGCCACCTGGGACAGCTCGGCGATGATGGCGGTGTTTTCCGCCGGGTCGCCGGGGCCGTTGCTGAGCATGACGCCGTCGGGTTCATAGGACAGCACCTCCTCCGCCGTGGTACTGCCGGGGACGCGGACGACATGGCAGTCCCGGGCAATCAGCTCCCGGGGAATGTTCTCCTTGGCGCCGAAGTCCCACAGCACCACCGTGCGCGCGCCCTCGTTGACGGTCTCGTAGGGGTCAAAGCGGCTGACGGCGTCCACCGCGCCCTCGATGCGGTAGGGACGGCAGAGGTTCGCGCCCTCCGGGACCTTGCTCTTGTCGGTGGTGAGGAACGCGTTCATCACGCCGCTTTCGCGGATGATCTTGGTCAAGCGGCGGGTGTCGATGCCCCACAGGCCGGGGATGCCCTGCTGCCGCAAATAGTCATCCAGTCCGCCCTCGCAGCGGAAGTTGGAAGGGGCCTGGCACCATTCCCGGACGATATAAGCCCGGACCCAGGACCGCGCGCTTTCAAAATCGGAGGGGATGACGCCGTAATTGCCGATCAGGGGGAAGGTCTGGACGACAATCTGGCCGTAGTAGCTGGGATCGGTCAAGGTCTCGAGATAACCGGTCATGGCGGTGGTGAACACGATCTCGCCGGTCACGTCCGCCTCGGCGCCAAAGGACCAGCCCTCAAACACGTCGCCGTTTTCCAGCACCAGGTAAGCGTTTTTTGCCATGGAAAGGACCCCTTTCTCAAAATTTACATCCAAAAATATCGGGAATCCGCGCCCGGGCGCGGGCACAATGACGTTTCAGCACTCAAATTCCGCTTTTTTATGGCGGCCGATCTCCATGGGATAATCCCCGTCGAAGCAGCCGGTACACAGACCCAAAGCGCAGCCGCCGCAGGCCTCCTTTGTACCCTCGATGCTGATATAACCCAAGCTGTCCGCCCCGATGAACTTTGCAATTTCCTCAATGGACATCTTGTTGGCGATCAGCTTGTCCTCGCTGTCGATATCCGTGCCGAAGTGGCAGGAATGGGTAAAGGGCGGAGAGGAGATGCGCATGTGGACCTCGGCGGCGCCGGCGTCCCGCAGCATCTTCACCGTCCGGGCGGAGGTGGTGCCGCGGACGATGGAATCGTCCACCACGATCAGGCGCTTGCCGCGGATGTTGGCCTTCAACGGGTTCAGCTTCAGCCGCACGGCGTTGTCCCGCTGGGTTTGGGTGGGGAAAATAAAGCTGCGGCCGATGTAGCGGTTTTTCGTAAAGGCGGAGCTGAGCTGGATGCCGCTTTCAAAGGCGTAGCCCGCGGCGGCGTCCAGGCCGCTGTCCGGCACGCCGCAGACCATGTCCGCGTCCACAGGGTGCTCAACGGCCAGGCGGCGGCCCATGTTGAACCGGGCCTGGTAGACGCTCATATGGTCCAGCTCGGAATCGCTCCGGGCAAAGTAGATATACTCAAACAGGCAGAAGGCCGTGCGGTCCTCCTCCAGGACGATGGAGGACTCCATGGAGCCGTCGGCGTTGATGACCAGCATCTCGCCGGGGCGGATGTCCCGCTCGAACTGGAAGTTGGCGCTGTCCAGGGCGCAGGACTCCGAGGCCACGGCCACGCCGTGATCGCTCCTGCCCAGGCACAGCGGGCGCATCCCGAAGCCGTCCCGCACGGCGATGAGCTTGTTTTTGCTGGAGAGGATGACCAGGGAGAACGCGCCCCGCAGCTGGCGGACGGCGTTGACCACGGCCTGCTCAATGGAGTCGGTGTGGAGCGCCTCGTAGGCGACCAGGGAGGAGATGACCTCGGTGTCGTTGGTGGCGGCGAAGTCGCAGCCGTAGGATTTCAGCCGGTCCTTGATGGCGCCGGCGTTGACGATGTTGCCGTTATGGGCGGTGGCCAGACGGCCCCGCAGATACTCTGTGACCACGGGCTGAACGTTTTGCACGGAGTTGGCGCCGGTGGTGGAATAACGCACATGGCCGATGGCCATGTCGGCCTCGGGCAGCCGGTCCAAAACGCTTTTACTGAATACCTCGCTCACCAGGCCGGTATCCTTATGATACAGGATCGCGCTGCCGTTCAGCGAGGCGATGCCCGCGCCTTCCTGACCGCGGTGTTGCAGGGCGGACAGGGCGTTGTAGGTCAATCCAGACGCCTCGTGGTTATTGACCACGGCGCCGAATACGCCGCACGCCTCGTGCAATTTATCGTCAAATCTCATTCCCAAAGCAACCTCCATCGTAAAGTGCGCGGTTCGTCCCCGCAGCGGCTCCCGGGGAGCGGCCGGCGGACGGGACCTGCGCTGCATACTGCCGCCCGATGGCGGCACTGTTATCATTATACATCACATAGGACAGGCAGGGCAAAGAGAATTCCTGGGCTGAAATGGAGAATAATTGCGCAAACTCCCCCTCTTTTTATACATATCGCACAAAGTCTGCGGCCTGCAAGAAAAAAAGAACAGGGAGAAACCGGCAATGTGTCGAAAAATGATTGTGAAAACTGGAAAACTATGGTATTCTTTATACAAATTCATGGGAGTGTTTTCTCCCCCAAAAGGAGGCCGCGGCATGAAACTGAGTTTTTACGGCGCTGACCGCTGTGTGACCGGCAGCTGCCATGGGATCGAGGTCAACGGGAAGAAGATTTTGGTCGACTGCGGCCTGCAACAGGGCCGGGACGAGATCGACAATTCCTCGCTGCCCTTCCATCCCGGCGAGATCGACGTAGTCCTGGTGACCCATGCCCACATCGACCATACCGGGCGCATCCCGCTGCTGATCAAGCAGGGGTTCCGCGGCGCCATCGTCGCCACCCGCCTGACGGCGGAGCTGATGAAGATCATGCTGCTCGACAGCGCCCACATCCAGGAGAGCGACGCGGCCTGGCTCAACCGCAAGGGCCAGCGTGCGGGCAAAACGGACGTGGAGCCGCTGTACACCATTGCCGACGCCGAAAAGGTCAAGGACTATGTCCAGACCTGCGAATATGACCAGGTGGTGGAGCTGTGTCCCGGCGCCCGGGCGGTGTTCACCGACGCGGGCCATCTCCTCGGCTCGGCCAGCATCACCCTGACGCTGACGGAGGACGGCGTGACGAAGACCATCGTCTTTTCCGGGGACATCGGCAATACCCATCAGGCCATCATCCGCGACCCGGTGCTGCTGAAGGAAGCGGACTATGTGGTCATGGAGAGCACCTACGGCGACCGGGAGCATGAAGAGGGCGAGAGCTACACCGGCGACCTGGCCCGCGTCATTGAACAGACCCTGGGCAAGGGCGGCAATCTCGTCATCCCCTCCTTTGCCGTGGGCCGCACCCAGGAGCTGCTGTATTTCATCCGGGA
>CANSLL010000144.1 GCA_947647695.1 uncultured Clostridia bacterium
AGAGAAAAATACCTCCTTTTTCCTTTTTTCTTTTTCCGCATCTTTTGTCTCGCATTTTGTCACAGTTTGTAGTATGCTGGAAGCAGGCCAGGCACGGAAAGGAGAACCGTCTATGAAAAGGAAAAGTACCGTTCTGCGGATCATCGACAACCTGAAAGCGTTATATCCCGACGCGGTGTGTTCGCTGAACTATGAAAAGGATTACGAGCTGTTGTTTTCCACACGGCTGTCCGCCCAATGTACCGACGCCCGCGTGAATCTTGTCACGCCGGAGCTCTTCTCCCGTTTCCCCACGCTGGAGGCGTTTGCCGCGGCGACGCCGGAGGAGGTGGGCGGCGTCATCCGCTCCTGCGGGTTGTACCAGACCAAGGCGCGGGACCTGGTGGCCTGCGCCAAAATGCTGCTGGAGCGCTTTGACGGGAAGGTGCCCGACACTATGGAAGCATTGCTTACGCTGCCTGGCGTCGGCAGGAAGACGGCTAATCTGGTATTAGGCGATATTTTCCACAAGCCGGCGATCGTGGCGGACACCCACTGCATCCGTATCACCGGCCGTCTGGGACTGACCGACGGGACAAAGGACCCTGCCTCTGTGGAAAAGCAGTTGCGGGCGGTGATCCCGCCGGAGGAGGGATCGGATTTCTGCCACCGTCTGGTGCTCCACGGACGCGCTGTCTGTCAGGCGCGCAGCCCGGATTGCGCAAACTGTGTCCTCCGCGCAGACTGCACCTATGCCAAAGCCGGCAGGGGGCAGGGATAAAAGAAAACCGCTTTGTTTTTACATGGAGCAGCGAAAAAATGACGGTGTCTGTAACAGGAGCACGGTGAAGAGAAGACGGCAGTTTTTGGAAAAGAAGCTGCAAAACAGGAAAAGATATGGTACAATGATATGGAAAAGCGATCATACGGAAAGGAGGGGGGCATGATGGAACGTCCCCTGGCTGACGAAATCCGCCCAAAGTGTTTGGATGAAGTGGTAGGGCAACGCCATTTGCTGGGCGAAAACGGGATGCTTCGCCGCATCATCGAAAGCGGTACGGCCGCGAATATGATTTTTTACGGCCCGCCCGGCACAGGGAAAACAACGCTGGCAAACCTCATTGCCGCAGGCACCAAAAAGCAGCTCTATAAACTCAACGCCACTACGGCGTCCATTTCGGATATCAAGGACATCCTCGCCAGCGTAGGCACGATGCTGGCCCCCGGCGGCGTGCTGCTGTATCTGGACGAGATCCAGTATTTCAACAAAAAGCAGCAGCAGACGCTGCTGGAATTCATGGAAAACGGGTCGGTGACGTTGATCGCGTCCACTACGGAAAATCCCTATTTTTACGTCTATTCCGCGCTGCTCAGCCGGAGCACGGTCTTTGAATTCAAGGCTGTTTCGCCGCAGGAGGTGACGCCTGCCCTGGACCGGGCCGTTCGGATCATGGAGGAGCGTTTGCAGCTTCAGATCGTGTGCGAGGAAGAGGTGCTGCGTCAGATCGCCTTTTCCTGCGGGGGCGATGTGCGCAAGGGGATCTCTGCCGTGGAGCTGCTCTGCCGGGCCGGCGTACCAAAGGGCGGCGTGCTGGCGCTGCGCCCGGAGGACGTGGCCCAGGTCTCCCAGCGCAGCGCCATGCGCTATGACCGGGACGGAGACGATCATTATGATCTGCTGTCGGCCCTGCAAAAGTCGATCCGCGGCTCGGACCCTGACGCGGCAGTCTATTATCTGGCGCGGCTGCTGGAGGCGGGGGATCTGCTTTCGCCCTGCCGCCGTCTGCTCGTCATTGCGGCGGAGGACGTGGGCCTTGCATATCCTCAAGCGATTGCCATTGTAAAAGCCTGCGTGGACGCCGCGCTGCAGATCGGCCTGCCGGAGGCGCGCCTGCCCCTGGCGGAAGCGGCGGTCCTGATGGCCACGGCGCCGAAATCCAACTCCGCCCACAACGCCATCATTGCCGCCATGGAGGATGTGCGCCGCGGACGCTTGGGCGATGTCCCCCGCCATCTGCAAAATGTCCATGCGGATACGGCCGGCGCGGAGCGCGGACCCGGTTACCGCTATCCCCACGATTATCCGAACCATTACGTCCGCCAGCAATACCTGCCCGACGCTCTGAAAGACGCGCGCTATTATGAGTACGGTGAAAACAAGACGGAGCAGGCGGCGAAGCGCTATTGGGAGCAGATCAAGGGGAGTGAGGGTCAGAAATAAGACCAGCCGTTGACAGAGCCGCTTTGCCGGTAGTAGCGGATGGGAGGAAGCTCTGTCTGCGCCGGGAGGCGGCCGACGATGTGGAGCTTGATTTTGTGTTTCTCCGGCAGGATCGCCTTGAGGAGCACCGAGACCCGGTCGCCGTCCTGGAGGTCCCCTTCCGGTTCTGCAAGACCTGTGAGATTCGGCGCAAGCTCGATGAAGACCCCGTAGCTTTTCACGCCGCGCACGATGCCGGTGACGGTTTCGCCCTCGCGGAAGGAAGCTGCGTTTTCCTGCCAGGTGCCCAGAAGCTCCTTATGGGTGAGCAGGATGCGCTTTTGCGTCTGGTCGAGCTTTTGTACGGCGGCGAAGATCGGGCTGTGCTCCCGGAAGCGCTCCTTGGGATGGCGGATGCGGGAGACGGAGATCTGCCGGATGGGCAGCAGGGCGATCACGCCGCAGCCAACGTCCGCGAACACTCCGGCGGGGGCGGCGGAGGTGATGGACGCGGGGATCACGTCGCCCTCGTGAAGCGTTTCCATCAGATAGGCGAGGGCTTGCTCCTGGAGCCTGCGGCGGGAGAGCAGGAGGACCGTATTCCCGTTTTCGTCGATGGTCATATCGGTCAGCACGCAGCAGACGTACCGTCCGACGAGGGAGAGCACGGCGATCTCCTTGTCTGAGCCGCTGATGGCGGGCGCGATGGCCTCGGCCCGGGGGATACAGGCACGGAACCCGCCCAGGGTTCCATGGAGCGCGTGGGCGCTGTCGCAGCGGTCCACCAAAAGTTCCAGGGGCGCGGCCTCTTTGATACAGTGCTTGAGGGCGGCAAGGGAGGCGAGGGAAGCAGCGTTTTCCCGATATGTTTGGTTCATCCCTTCCGGGAGATATGGCCGGTCGAAAAACAATGTGATCATCCTGTCCGCCGCTGTGCGGCATGAAATATATGATATACTTACTATATGCACGATCCCGTGCAGAATTGAACGATTAGAAGGTGCAAAAAATGGAATTGCATGTAAACGACCGTGTGGAGCTGAAAAAACAGCATCCCTGCGGCAGTAAAATTTTCCGGCTCACCCGGGTGGGCATGGATATCAAATGGAAATGCGAGGGCTGCGGGCGGGAGGTCATGCTGGCGCGCAGCAAGGCGGAAAAAAGCATCAAGCGAATTTTGGAAGGAGAGGAACAGCCTTGAGACACTATTGGAGTAGTCGCTTGGCGGAGGTCGCGCCCTATGTCCCCGGCGAGCAGCCGAAGGACGGCGTGTATATCAAGCTCAATACCAATGAAAATCCCTATCCGCCGTCGCCGCGGGTGTTGCAGGCCATCGCGGACGCGGCGGACAGCCGACTGCGCCTGTATCCTGACCCGGACGGCGCGGAGGTATGCGCCGCCATTGCGGCATATTACCGGCTGCGCCCCGAGCAGGTATTTGTGGGCAACGGGTCGGACGAGGTGCTGGCCATGGCGTTCCTTGCCTTTTTTTCGCCGGGGGACAAGATCGCTTTTCCAAAGATCAGTTACAGCTTTTACCCCGTATACGCCGGCCTGTTCGCCATCCCTTATGACGCCGTGCCCCTTTGCCCGGATTTCACGCTGGATCCGGCGGTTTTCGACGGCGGCTACCGGGGCATCGTTTTTGCCAATCCCAACGCGCCCACGGGCATTGCCCTGCCCCTGACAGAGGTGGAGGCTTTGGTGGCGCGGCATGGGGACAGCCTGGTCATTGTGGATGAGGCCTATGTCGATTTTGGAGGGGAGAGCGCTGCGGCGCTGGTGGACCGCTATGAAAACCTTCTGGTGATCCAGACCTTTTCCAAATCCCGCTCCCTGGCGGGACTGCGGGTGGGCTTTGCGTTGGGCGATAAAAACCTGATCGACGCCTTGAATGCGGTGAAAAACTCCTTTAATTCCTACACCATGGACCGGCTGGCCCAGGCGGGCGCCGTTGCGGCCATGGCGGATACCGATTATTTTGAGCAGACGCGCCGCCGGGTGATGGCCACGCGGGAGCGGACTGCGGAGGCTTTGAGGGACATGGGGTTCCTTGTGCTCCCGTCCAGAACGAATTTCCTCTTTGCGTCCCATCCTGACCGGGCGGCGGCAGACCTTTTTGCCGCGCTGCGTCAGAGGAAGATCCTGGTGCGGTATTTTTCCCAGCCGGAGATCGACCGCTTCCTGCGCATCACGGTGGGCACGGACGGGGAAATGGACGCGCTGCTGTCGGCTCTGGCGGAAATTTTAGGCGCGCCCCAACGTTGACTTTGGGAGGCGCGGCGGATCATCTGTTGCAGGTAAAAGAAAAAGACCGCCCGGCTAAGGCGGCGCTTCCTTTTGCCTGGCGGAAAGGGACGGCTAATGGCCGTCCCTTTTTACGACCTTTTTTCATCGGACAGACCGTTATACTGAGGGACAGGTGATGTGTAATGGTCGTTTACATAGACAGCGTATTTCTGCTTAACAGCCTGCTGGACGGTTTGCTGCTGTATTTTTCCGGGTGCCTTGCCGGCGCGGAGCGCAGGCTCCGGCGGCTGATCCCGGCGGCGGCTTTGGGCGGACTTTACGCGGCGGCGGTCTTTTTTCCCTGGGGGAGCGCTCTGACACTGGCTCCGGTGAAGCTGTTGACCGGTTTGCTGCTGGTATATGTGGCTTACGGGCGGCGGCGTTTTTGGCGTCTGTGCGGCGTGTTCCTCGGACTGTCCTGCGTTTTGGGCGGGACGGTGCTCGCCTGCGGCTTTTTCTTGGACGCGGAGCTGTACCACGGCGGGGCCTATCTGCTGCCAGTGCGTTTTGAGCTGCTGGCTGCGTCCGCGGCGGTGTGTTTTACAGGCGCGTTTCTCTTTTCCCGCAGCGGTATGGGTCACCAGGCGGCGGGGGAACTGGTGGAGGTACGCTGTGAGATCATGGGGAAGCCTGTGTTTCTCCGCGCCCTGCGGGATACGGGCAATACCCTGTGCGACCCGCTCACCGGCGCGCCGGTGCTGGTGGCGGAGGCTGCGGCGCTGGAGGAGGTCTGGCCGGAACGGCTGCGTCCTGTGCTGGCGTCGCCGCCGGTGGCGGATCCAGCGTGGGTGCTGGAGGAATTGGCTGCCGGTGAAGACGCGCCAAAGCTGAGATTGCTGCCTTACCGCAGCGTGGGTGAGGCGTCCGGCTTGCTGCTCACCTGTATGGCAGAGGCAGCACAAGTCGGAACGTACCGTGCCCAGCGGCTGACAGTAGCGCTGTCGCCTACACCGGTGGCGTCAGGAGGGGAATATGATGCTTTGTGGGGAGGTCCTGTATGATGATCACGCAAGCTGTTTGTGTCCTTTGGAAAGGAATTGTCCGGCGGTTGCGGAGATACCGGCGCCGCGGTACAATTTTGTATATCGGCGGGGCAGATCCGCTGCCGCCGCCCCTGCCCCGAGATGAGGAAGCGGTATTGCTGGGCCGTCTGAGTCAGGGCGACGAGACGGTCAAGTCTACGCTGATCGAGCGGAATCTGCGTCTGGTGGTCTATATCGCCCGGCGGTTTGAAAATACGGGCGTCAACATTGAGGA
>CANSLL010000145.1 GCA_947647695.1 uncultured Clostridia bacterium
GTTGGAAAGAGGTATTCCGTACTATACAGCAGTCCGCCGGAAGGGGGAAAATACCGGCTTATGCGGCCTTCTGCGTTCTGTGGAGCTGCTGGCCGGAACCGAACGGAGCACTCGGTTCGCTTTGTTGTTCGTGGGAAATCTTATTGCTGGAATGGGACGGGACGGCGTTAGGGGCCCGCAGCGCTTAACACCTGAATTTCTTTGCTGCAATGATCCCCAAAACAAGAGCAAGGAGAGATATGCCGAACAGGGTAACGCTTTGGTTGCCGCTGTCTGTCACATGAGACGGCCCCTGATCATTTGGAGGAAAAAGACCGCCGGTTTGATAAATAGGTGCGCTGTTGTTTTCGGGCGGCTGCCTTGATACCGGGTCGTCCGCGGGAGGCACGTTGCCGGAAGGGTTTCCCGGATCGAAATTATCTGTATTGCCGGGGCCTCTGCCGTTGTCCATAGAACCCATGTCCTGCAAAGTGATCTGTGAGGCGTCAATCAACGCGAGGCTGTCAGCGTTCCGGGCCGCTTCCGTGGATGGGATGGAGCCTTCTAACTGCCCCTGGATGCTTTGTGTCCGCAGAGCGCAAAAGGTTTTCAGGGTTTCCACACCCGTTTCAAATTCCTCATAGGTACAGAATTTGGTGGGGTCCTGTTCAACATAGGGCGCAATGAGGGTACGGGTACTGTCGATCAGCGCGTCGATGTCGATGGTATCCAGGAATTCTGCAAACAGCGTGTGATACATTGCGGTATAAGTTTCGTCCGAGAAGATCCACGCCTGCATGGGACGGTCGGTGAGCGCTTCATCGATGGGGTCGTTGACGGCGCTGCCTGCGTCACCGGCCTGGAAGGTGCCGAAGGCCAGGTTGTAATCCCACGGGATCATGGAGAGCCGGCCGTCTTCCTCATAGAGATAGTAATTGTGGATCATGTTCCCCGTATAACTGTCCCCGTTGACCACGAAGTTGTGGACGACGAAATAGCGCAGGACGGCGTCGGTATCCAGCACTGTTTCCAAGTCTGTATAAGAGCTGAGCGCTTTCAGCGACGCGATCAGCCGTTCCTGGTCGGCGGGCAGCACCTCGGTTTTGGCGTTGTCAAAGATGTTTGCATAGCTGTCCGGGTCGTTGTCGATGTACTGCAATTTTACGTCAGCGGAGCCGATCCCGCCGAATCCGCCTCCGCCGGACATGGACGGCGGGGAAAAATCGCCGTCTCGGTGTCCGGGAGACGCAGGCCGGCCGGTGTCGGAGGGCGTTGAGACGTCCGAAAGCGTTTCCCGATCTCGTTCTTGCCCTTGCTCCTGGTTTGCAAAGTCCTCCATACGGAATCCAGCGCCGTTGCCGCGCCCGCCGCCGAAGCTCATGCTGTCCGGCTTGTAGAGCGCGCCGTGGACGCTGCCGTAATTCCGCTGCAAAAAACCGTCCTCTACGCCTTCCACGGCCAGATACAGCCCCCAATCCTCACCGTTGACCGTGATATAGGCGTAGCTGCACAAGGGGCTTTCCACACCGAATTCCGCCATCATCCGGTAGGTCAGGTAGTCTTTCATATAGGTGTTGTCCTGGATCAAATTGTTCAGGCACAGCTTATCCAGGCCGTGATAGCTTTTCCCATTGTCGTACTGGTCAAATTCGATTTTGAAACTGTATCGGTCGCTGCCCATCTGGGATACGGAACTCAGAGACGTATTTCCTTTGGCCCGGAGGCCGACGTTTTTGTAGGTTTCTCCGTCGATGACCACGCTGCAGGCGGTGTACTCCTCCTGCTCACAGGTGTCCAAAAAACCGTCCCAATCGTCTATGATGATGTCGATCGAATGGACGCGCTCCGTGTCAAAGAGCTGGGATTCATAACCGATCTCCCGGGTGGACGGTTTGATGCCCCATGCGCTGCCGTTCAGGAACAGGACCGTCAAAAGCAGCGTCAGCGCGAGAACGGCGCAGCAGAGCTTGGTGATATGTTTACTGGTGGACATGACGCTTACCCCATATAATCGCCATTGTAACGCACCAATACGGCGCTGCGGACGCCAGGGAGAGCGGAAAGGGCATTGATGAAATCCGTATCGGCGGACTTCAAGCGCACGTCAAGATCAAGTTCGATCGCACCCTTTTGGACGGTTTTGCTTTTCACGGCGCAGGTCCGGGTCTGGGTCTGCAAAAACGCCGTGGCCTGCTGTTCGCTCTCCTGGTTTTCACATTGGAGCACGAGGATGTACGGCTCGATATGGGATTTGCGGTTGACGAAAATCAGCAGTACCAGTCCGATCACGACGCTTCCGATCACGGCGAGGGGGATCAGTCCTGCCGCCAGGACGATCCCCACGGCGATCGACCAGAACAAAAAGGCGATGTCAAGGGGTTCCTTGATGGCGGTGCGGAAGCGGACGATGGACAGGGCGCCCACCATGCCGAGGCTCAGCACGATATTGCTGGTGACGGCCAGGATGACCAGGGTCGTGATCATGGTCAGGGCGATCAGGGTCACGCCGAAGCTGGAGGAATACATCACGCCCTGATAGGTTTTTTGATAGGTCAGAAAAATGAATAAACCGATACCAAATGCCAGGGCCAGGGCCACCGTCATATCCAGCAGGCTGACGCTGCTGATGTTTTCTAAAAAGCTGGATTTGAAAATATCCTGAAATGTCATGAGATCGTCTCCTTTTTTGTTATCCGTAGATTCTGCACGCCGCATATTTGGAAAATGCGGACACCTGCCGGCTCTTGAGCTGTACGGCTGCCTGGATGAGCGTGGGCAGATATTCGTCCCATTTGACTTCTAAAATGACCGGCGCGTTTCCGGCGGGGATCGTAACGCAGTCCGGGTTCAGGAAGTCCGTGCAGCGCAGCCCTGTGCGAAGGTTGTAGTCCAGGGTGACGCGTACATTGCCCGGAGCGTAAACAAAGGGTTCGCGGATGTAGTCCACAATGGTTTTCGGGCGCAGACCCTGCGTTTTCATTTTTGCGTATAGTTCCATCACAAGGGGACGGTCCTGGGCCTTTCCCATCCAATCCAGGCGTCCGTCGATGATTGCCTGGGTCTCCGTCCGGCTCAGCACGGCGGACCGTTTGCGGCACAGACCGTGAAGTTTGCTTTTTTTCTCCAGGTGGATCAGGCCGGTGTCGCCGTTGTAGGACCGGATGCGAAACTTTTCCCGGCGGTCGACGCCGTTCAGTTTTTCCCGCAGCGCTTTGCCCTCCCGGTTGTCGAAATACAGGCTGCGGATCTTATAGCTGCCGTCCGGTCCCGTGTGGGGGTCGGGCTGCATGATTGCGCGCAGCCGTCCCCGGACCTCCCAGGCGTCTGCCTGGTTGAGGGCGTGTTTCCACTCGTGGCGAAATGTCATGGTGTTTTTGCTCCTTTCATGGTAGAATGAACAGGAAGAAGCATAGAAGACAAAGCTGAAATCAAGCTGTGATGCTTCCGGTGTTCATACATTCTTTACAAATGCCGGGGTATTCAGCTTCAGTTCAGCCTGATCCATTACCTTATAAAAAAGTACAGGTGATTGATATGCGTATTTTGATCGTTGAGGATGAACGCCTCCTTGCGGAAACCCTTGCGGATATTCTATCCCAGGCACACTACATTACAGATGTGTCTTACGATGGCGACAGCGGCCTGGATAACGCCCGTTCCGGGATTTATGACGCCATCGTGCTGGATGTGATGCTCCCAAAACGCGATGGGTTCGCGGTCTTGCGCTGCCTGCGACAGGAGAAGAACGCCACGCCCGTTTTGCTGCTGACGGCAAAGGGAGAGCTGGATGACCGCGTATACGGCCTGCGCTGCGGGGCGGACTATTATCTGACCAAGCCCTTTGAAAATGCGGAGCTGCTGGCATGCCTGGAGGCCATCACCCGGCGGCAGCGGGAGATTTTGCCGGAATCCCTCCGTTATGGAGACGTGACGCTGACGCCCTCTGCCTGCAAGCTCCAGTGCGGGGAAGGCGTGCTGTCCCTGAACGCAAAGGAAACGGAGATCCTGCGCCTGCTGATGCTGAATACCGGGCAATACCTTCCGAAGGAGACCATACTGACGAAGGTCTGGGGGTTTGAGTCGGGAGCGGTGGACAACAATGTGGAGGCATATATTTCATTCTTGAGAAAAAAACTGAGCCTGCTGCATTCGGCGGTCAGATTGTGCGTCCGGCGGAATGTGGGTTACCGGTTGGAGGAAACGGAATGATCCAGAAGCTCCGCAGAAAATTTATGCTTGTGTTTGTGAGCGCCGCCACGGTTTTCCTTGGGGCACTGCTCGTGGGGCTTTACCTTTCCAATGCCCTCCACTACAGGCAGACCAGCATGGAAACGGCGCATACGGCGATGTTGGACGGGCCGCGGGCCAGGGGGAGTATGCCCTTAATTGTTGTGGAAACGGATCCCGCAGGGCGCGTCTATGTGCTGCAAAATCAAATCTATTTCATGACGGACCGGGAGATCGCCGGCGCCGTTGCGGAGGCCCGGAGCAGGGGAGAAGAAGCGGGCGAGCTCCCCGTGCGCAATCTCCGGTTTCTCTGCCGGGAGGCCGGTCCCGGCCGGCTGCGTTATGTGTTTGTGGATATCTACGGGGAAAAGGCGTCCCTGCGCGCCCAGGCGGTCAGCTCTGCTGTGATTGGTGTGATTGCCTTCTTTGGCTTTCTGGTGATCGGCGCGTTCCTCTCCCGCTGGATGGTCCGTCCTGTGGAAGAGGCGTGGGAGAAACAGCGGCAGTTTGTGGCGGACGCCTCCCATGAGTTGAAGACGCCCCTGACCGTGGCATTATCGAATGTGGATATGGCGCTGTCCGCGGCGGAGGACGGCCTGGGAGATAGGAACCGCCGCAGGCTGGATATGACGAGGATCGAGCTGCTGCGGATGAAGGATCTGGTGGAGAAGCTGCTTGTGCTGGCGCGCGCGGACGCCAAGGAGGGGAAACCGGCCCTGGCCCTCCAGGAGGAGATTGATCTCAGTTATCTGCTGACTTGCAGCCTTGCCTCTTTTGAACCGGTGTTTTTTGACGCGGGGCGGCAGCTTGACAGCGCAATCGCACCCGGCTGCCGTACCGCGGGCGATCCGGGCAAGCTGTCGGAGCTGTTCGGCATCCTGCTGGATAACGCCTGTAAATACAGCCTCCCGGAAAGTACCGTCACGGTGCAGCTCAAGAACAGGAAAAACCATACGATCCTCTTGACAGTGGAAAACGACTGTGACGATATTCCGGCGGCAGAGCTGCCCCATATTTTTGACCGATTTTACCGGGCGGACCCGTCCCGCGGATCGGTTCCCGGCTATGGCTTGGGGCTGTCCATTGCCCTGCAAATCGTTGCGCAGCACGGCGGGACGATCTGGGCGGAGGCCCGCGGGGCGCATATCGCGTTCCATGTGCTGTTCTGCCGGCAGGGCAGCCGTTGAATCCCACATGATTCTTGCTGGATGCAAAAAGGCCCGATGCAGAGGGAAACTTTGCACCGGGCCCTTTTGCAGGTTTTTATAGATAGAGAAAAGGTATAAAAAAACAGCCTGTGAAGAGGGGCAGGAGTCCTCCCTTCACAGGCTGTCATAATTTAGATACTGAACAGCAGCTCGCCGTAGGTGGGATAGGGCCAATACTCCGAGGAGGTCATGGTTTCCAGCTCATCCGCGATGGCCCGCAGCGCCTGCATAGCGGCAAAAACCTTGTCATGATAATATGCAGCAGCCTTCTGCTGATCGTTCTCCGGGACGTTTTCAAGGAGCGCTTCCAG
>CANSLL010000146.1 GCA_947647695.1 uncultured Clostridia bacterium
TCTTCTTAGGCTTCACGGTGGATGAGTCCTGCGGCAAGTGCACCCCCTGCCGCATCGGCACCAAGCGTATGTACGAGATGCTGGATAAAATCACCAAAGGCGACGCGACTATGAAGGACCTGAAGGAACTGGAAGAGCTGTGCGAGTACATCAAGGACAACGCGCTGTGCGGCCTGGGCCAGACGGCGCCGAACCCGGTGTTGTCCACGATCAAGTGCTTTAGGGACGAGTATGTGGCCCATATCGTGGACAAAAAGTGCCCCGCGGGCGTGTGCGAGGATCTGTTGGTGTATATCATCAATCCCTCCAGATGCCGCGGCTGTACATTGTGCGCCCGCACCTGCCCCTCCGGCGCGATCAACGGCCTGGTCAAAAAGCCCCATTCCATCGATATCAACAAGTGCGTCAAGTGCGGCTCCTGTATCACCCTGTGCCACTTCGGCGCGATCACTAAGGAATAAGGGAGGGAACCATCATGAAAAATATCACGGTCAAAATCAACGGCGTGGAGGTATCCGTCCCCCAGGGTGTGACCATTTTGGAAGCCGCCCGCATCGCCCATATCGACATTCCCACGCTGTGCTATATGAAGGACGTCAACGAGATCGGCGCGTGCCGCATGTGCGTGGTGGAGGTCGCCGGGGCCAAGACCCTGGTCACCGCCTGCGTTTATCCCTGTGACCGGGACGGTATGGAGATCTTCACCAATACCAAGCGCGTGATCGAGGCGCGGAAAAAGACCTTGCAGCTGATGCTGTCCAACCACAACTGCTCCTGCCTGAGCTGCATCCGCAGCGGCAGCTGCGAACTGCAGGCCCTGGCGCAGAAATACGCCATCAACGACACCGAGCGCTATGCCGGCGATAAGACGCCCAGTAAGATCGACGCCAGCGCCGCCCATATGACCCGGGACAACAGCAAATGTATTCTCTGCCGCCGCTGCGTGGCTGCGTGCAAGGAATTCCAGGGCATCGGCGTGATCGGCGCGAACATGCGCGGATTTAAGACGAATATCGGCTCGGCCTTCAAGATGGGCCTGGGCGAAACGAGCTGCGTTTCCTGCGGCCAGTGCGTGGCGGTTTGCCCCACGGGCGCGTTGGAGGAGAAGCACTTTATGAACGAGGTGTTCGACGCGATCAACGACCCGGATAAGGTAGTTCTGGTGCAGGCGGCGCCCGCTGTGCGCGCGGCCCTGGGCGAGTCCTTCGGCTATCCCATCGGCACAGACGTACAGGGCAAGCTGGCCGCTGCGCTGCGCCGTCTGGGCTTTGACAAGGTCTTTGATACCAACTTCGGCGCGGACCTGACCATTATGGAAGAGAGCAACGAGTTTATCGAGCGTTTCAAGCGGGGCAAGAACCTGCCGCTGATTACCTCCTGCTCCCCCGGCTGGGTGAAATACTGCGAGCATTATTATCCCGAGATGACGGAGAACCTGTCCTCGTGCAAGTCTCCCCAGCAGATGTTCGGCGCGATCGCCAAGAGCTACTGGGCGGAGAAAATGGGCATCGACCCGAAGAAGATCGTAGTCGTGTCCGTCATGCCCTGCACGGCGAAAAAGTTTGAGATCACCCGTCCCGACCAGGCGGCCAATGGTATGCCCGATGTGGATATGGTGCTGACGACCCGGGAGCTGGCCCGTATGATCCAGTGGGCGGGCATCGAGTTTGATACGCTGCCCGATGAGGAGTTTGACGCGCCCCTGGGCAGCGGCACCGGCGCGGCTGTCATCTTCGGCGCCACCGGCGGCGTGATGGAAGCGGCGCTGCGCACGGCGGTGGAGAAGATCACCGGCGAGACGGCGCCCAACGTGGACTTCAAGGATGTCCGCGGTGTGGAAGGCATCAAGGAAGCGACCTACAAGATCGGCCCCAGCGAGGTCAAGGTGGCGGTGGCCTCCGGCCTGGCCAACGCCCGCGTGCTGCTGGACCGGGTCAAATCCGGCGAGGCGGATTACCAGTTTATCGAGATCATGGGCTGTCCCGGCGGCTGCGTGAACGGCGGTGGCCAGCCCCAGGTGCCGTACAGCGTGCGCAACTTCGTGGATATCCGCGCCGAGCGCGCCAAGGTGCTGTATGAGCTGGACGCGAACAACCCGCTGCGCAAGTCCCACGAGAATCCCGATATTCTCGAGCTGTATGCCAACTACCTGGGCGAGCCGGGCAGCGAGCGCGCCCATCATCTGCTGCACACCACATATATCAAGAGAAAAGTCAACGAGATCGGATAAACGATTTGCAAAAAAGAGGTTCCTTCCCCAGGAAGGGACCTCTTTTTCCGCCTCTGCGGCGAAAGGATCAGCGCCGTGGGAGCATGGGAAAGGGCGGCTGCGGGAGCACGAAGCGCGAACGCGGGAGCATCCCGGAAGCAGACAGAAAAGATTGTGCGCCGCGGGCGTTTGTGCTATACTGTGGATCAGACACGGAGGGAAAGAGGGAAGCGCTGTGAATGAATATCAGGAGAAGTACGTTGCGCTGAAAGAGGCGTATACCCGATCCGATGGTTCGGCTGCCAGCGTGCAGGCCCTTTACGAATATAAGGACTATTTGGAAGAGCAGGATGCGCCGGAGGCCAAATGGGTATTGGTGGACGTATGCGAAACGCTGGAGCTTTATAAAACGGCTTATGAGACGCTGCTTCCGTTGGTGCAGCAGACCGACAGGAAAGCGATACGGAAATTGAGCCGGCTCCTGGACCTGCAAGGCGTGGGCGACCGCTATGCGCTGCGCCGTCCCGAGGGCGGGAAGGAACGGGCGGCCCGGGCGGCGCTGCTTGCGAAGCTGCCCCGGTTCCGGTATCACCCGGACCCGCTGGAGACGGGAGCATTTCTGACGGTGGACGAAGCCGTGACCTGTGAGTGCTGCGGAAAGCCCACTCAAATTTACTATGACGGCCCCTTTTATGCCATCGAGGACGTGGGACGCTTCTGCCCGGACTGCATTGCCAGCGGGAAAGCAGCTGAGAAGTACGGCGGCGCGTTCCAAGACGACTGTTCCGTGGGGGACGGCGTAGACGACCCGGCGCGTCTGGAGGAGCTGATCCACCGGACGCCCGGTTATCACGGCTGGCAGCAGGAATTTTGGCGCGCCCACTGCGGGGACTACTGTGCCTTTGTGGGCTATGTGGGCTACCGGGACTTGAAACAAATGGGCATCGTGGATGAAGTGCTGGATGACGTGATCTGGGAGGAGTGGGGCGAGGAACCGGAAAAGATGCTGAAGAGCCTGTCCAATGGCGGAAGCGTACAGGGTTATTTGTTCCGGTGCCTGCATTGCGGAAAGCATCGCCTGTGGGTCGACTGCGATTGACGAAGCGCGCGGCATGGGAAGAAAAGAAAACGGGAGCGTCTCAGCCCATGAGGCTGAAATGCTCCCGCTTTGTTGTCCCCGGTCTGGGCGGCTCAGCCGCCGTAGCCGTTGGGGTGCGTGCTGTGCCACTGCCAGGCGGAGGAAATGATCGTGGACAGATCGTCATACCGGGGCTTCCAGCCAAGGACGCTTTTTGCTTTCTCCGAGGATGCCACAAGCTGTGCCGGATCGCCGGCGCGGCGTTCGCACACTTCCGCGGGGATGGGGTGGCCGGTGACACGGCGGGCCGTGTCGATGACCTCCTTGACCGTGAAGCCCACACCGTTGCCTAAGTTGAATACGTTGTTTTCCCCGCCCCGGAGCAGATAATCCAATGCCAAAATATGGGCCTGAGCCAGATCGGTCACATGGATATAGTCCCGCACGCAGGTGCCGTCCCGGGTGGGGTAATCGTCGCCGAAGATGAACACCTTCTCCCGCTTGCCGCCGGGGACCTGGAGGATCAGCGGGATTAAGTGGGTCTCCGGGTCGTGGGCCTCGCCGATGGCGCCGCCGGGGTGGGCGCCGCAGGCGTTGAAATAGCGCAGGGCGACGTAGCGCAGGCCGTGGGCGCGGCTGGTCCAGGACATCATATGCTCCATGGCCAGCTTAGTCTCACCGTAGCAGTTTGTGGGCGTGGCGGCGTCTGTTTCCAGGATAGGGATCTGCTCCGGCTCGCCATAAGTGGCGGCGGTGGAGGAAAAGACGATCTTATCCACGCCGTGGTCTGTCATGGACTGGAGGAGCACCATGGTGCCGTGGAGATTGTTATCGTAGTATTTCAGCGGGTCCGTCATGGACTCGCCCACCTGGGAAAAGGCGGCAAAGTGGATCACACCGTCGATTTGCTCCGTCTCAAACAGACGGTCCATGGCGGCGCGGTCGCGGATATCCGCCTGGTAAAACCGGGCCTGGGAAGGAACGGCGGCGCGGAAGCCCGTGACGAGATTGTCGGCCACGACCACGTCCCGCCCGGCGTCAAGGAGTTCATATACGGTATGGGAGCCGATGTATCCGGCTCCGCCCAGCACAAGGATTGCCATAAAAGAATCGTTCCCTTCTGTTGGATGGATTCAGAGGAAAGGGACTCCCCTGGTGCATTTACCATAGCACAATTTCCGAAGGCTGGCAAGGGAGAGACCGGGAAAAGGGAGAGGCGTTAAGAGAAATATAAGAAAAACGAAGACAGAAAGGATACAGCGAGGAGGCAGACGGTCCTGTCTGCCTCCTCGCTGTCCTGTAGGACTTGGATCAAATCAGTCGATGTACTTTTTCAACAGACGGCTGACGTCTCGGATATCGATGGGCTTGGCAATATGATTGTTCATACCGCAGTCCAGACACTTCTTGATGTCCTCGGCAAAGGCGTCCGCCGTCATGGCGATGATCGGGATGTTCGCGTCGGCGCGGTCCAGGGCACGGATAGCCTCGGTGGCCTCGTAGCCGGTCATAACGGGCATACGGATATCCATCAGGATCGCATCGTAATAGCCGGTGGGGGAGGCGCGGAACAGATCCAGGCACCGGTGGCCGTTTTCCGCCCAATCCAGGTCAAGGCCCAGATCGGACAGCAGTTCCGAGGCGATTTCCCAGTTCAGTTCGTTGTCTTCGGCAAGGAGGATGTGTTTTCCGTGGAAATCAAAAAGCTCTTCTGCGACGGGGGCGTGGGTTTCGCTGCTTTCTCCGGCATAGGGCCACAGGCCATAATACAGGGTGGATTTGAACAGCGGCTTGGAGATGAAGCCGTTCACGCCCGCTGCGCGGGCTTCGGTTTCGATCTCGCTCCAGTCGTAGGCGGAGATCAAAAGAATGGGAACGTCGTCGCCCAAATGCTGGCGGATCTTTCGGGCTACCTCCACGCCGCTGGTGCCGGGCAGCCGCCAGTCCATTAAAATGATCTGGTAATCATCGTGGCGCTGGTGGTGCTCGTCCACCATTTGAAGAGCCGTTTCGCCGTCCATCGTCCACTCGGCCCGGACGCCGATGGATTCCAAAGAGGCTACGGCAGTTTTGCAGAGCTGTTCGTCGTCGTCGACCAGCAGCAGCTTCCAATCGGGCAGGCGCATGTCCTCATCCGGCGTGTCTGTGATCTCCAGATCCAACGCCACATGGAATTCGGAGCCTTTGCCCAGCTCGCTTTCCACTTCAATGGAGCCGCCCATGGCGTCCACAATGTATTTCGTGATCGCCATGCCCAGGCCCGTGCCTTCGGTTTTATGGATGCGGGTGTTGTCTTCGCGGGAGAAGGAGTCGAAGATCTTTGCCTTGAATTCCGGGGATATGCCGATGCCGTTGTCCTTGACCCGCAGATGGACGCGCACATAATCCTCGCCCTTGGGGGAGGGTTCCTCATAAAGGGCAATGTG
>CANSLL010000147.1 GCA_947647695.1 uncultured Clostridia bacterium
CAGTAGCCATATTGCACCGCAACGTCATTTTCATCGATCTGCCGCAAAATATCCTCCGCGACCACCCGGGTATAGCCCTCCGGGTCGTCGGTCATCTCTTTGATCTCCACATAACGCCCGCTCTGAAGCGCAAACATTTGACTGCTGTAATAAGTATAACCATGGGCCCCGCCAGTAAAAATATAATGCTGATACTCGATGCACAGCAACCGGTCCATCTGGTTTGCCGTATAGCGCACCTCTCTGACCCAATGGCCGCCGGTCCAGACACTGGAGCCGTAGGCGCTGTAATAGCCCTCGGCATCCTCCATCGTCGCATCCCAGGTATTCCGCTCTTCTTCCAGCCAGGCGGCGGTACCGTCGTTAAAGGCGGCGACAGCATCTGCCGATGACGTGTCATCGGCAGTCCCGGTCATGACCGGGACCTCATAGGAATATTTTCCCAAAAGCGTTTTCCCGTCCGCGCTGTAGTATTCCTGTTCATACAGCTGAGCAGAGATCTGCACCCCGCCGCCGCCTGTTTTGAACTGTCCAACCTTTCCCTCTGCCGAACAGGCGGAAAGCGTCCCGGCGCACAGCGCCGCAGCGGCCAATAAACTCAACCATCTCTTCATGCTATAGTCCTCCGAAGGAAGCTCCTTTTTCAAAACAAACCTTTCCGAAAATATTCCGTCATGATCTGCCTCTTACCATACTCCAATTATTTAAAAAAAGAAAGGGCAGTGCTGATACAAACGGTTACAAAATCGTTACAGTTTTACAGCCTGGAAAATTTTCCCTTTTGGGCCGGATATGCACCCCATATCAAAGGAACCGTGCCATCCCGCGCGGCGTCCTCCACCCGCAGGTTTCATGGTTACGGAAGGATCACCGGCCCCGTGCGCCATTCCGCGCCGGGAACGGCCTGCTCCAGGCGCGGACAGGTCAGAGAAAACAGCTCCGTAGCCCGGGCCTCCAGACGGAACTGGGCTTGTGCCGCCTCCGGGAGCATCCGTACATCCGCAGGCTTGACCAACACCGGCAGCGCCGCAGCGGCGCGCATCTGCGCCAGGACGCACCGGCCCCGTCCGGTACAGCCGAGGACCCTGAGATACTGGGGCGCAAGGGCGGCGGCGGCAGCGTCGATACCCAGCCAGGCACACATCACGATCCTGCGCAGCCGGGACAGGGCGTAACGCTTTGTCTTCGCCCGGCGAAGCAACCCGTCCAAATCGGCCGCGCTTTGCGCGGCACGGTAAAGGCGATGGTGCAGCCCCTCGCCGCAGTCGGGAAGGCGTGCCCAATCCGCCTCCTCCATGGTGCGCAGCCGCGCCAGCACAAGCCGCTCCGCGCCGGACAGCGTTACCGGGGCACGGCCCGCCGAAAACTCCGCGCGGTATAGTGCCAGGGCCTCCGGCGGCAAACCGTCCTCCGCCGCTGTCCAATCCTCCCTTGCCAATAAGGCGCGCAGTGCAGAAGCGGAGGGGAATTCCCCCGTCCCGGCACTGTCGTGAGACGCCCCCCGCCGGCAAACGGTGACCGGCTCGCACGGCCAGTCCAGCTGTGCCGCAGCCTTGAGATACTCCACCCCCAGGCTGTTGTTTGCCCCGTCCAACACGGCGGCGTCTTCCTCGCCCAGGATCGACCGCACCGCGGCCTGCCGGCACGCGGCAAAAGACATCCCATCCCCAAGAAAACGGCGCAGGCTCTGCCGGTAGGCTTCCGACGACAGGCAGGACGCGACCCGTTCCAGCGCCGGGACGCTGCCGCACTCGCTGCCAAAAGCCAGGTGCGTCACGCAGCCCGCCGCCCGGAGCAGCGCCATACCTCCCCAGGCAAACCGTTCCGCCGAGGACAGCGCCCGCCCTACGGGCAGCTCCAGGATCAAGTCCGCGCCATGGCGCAGCGCCGCCTCCGCCCGCACATGTTTACACATCAAAGCCGGCTCTCCCCGCTGGACAAAGCTACCGCTCATGACGCATACGACGGCAGTCTCCTCCCCCAGGCGGCGGCGCAGCTCTCCCAGAAACCAGGCGTGGCCGTTATGGAACGGATTAAACTCTGTTAAAATTCCAACGATCTTCATATTTTTTTCCTTTTATGACGGGAAATTCCACATTTTACACTTGTTTCCTTCTGTAAAAAGCGTTACAATAAACACCGCATATATTTTATTCTATTCCGGCGGACAATGCAACAGGTGCGCGCCCCGGAAATCACATCAAAAAAGGAGACCGCAAATACGATGAACATTTTGGTTATCAACGCAGGCAGCTCTTCTTTGAAGTATCAGCTGCTCAATCCTGACACAAAGGAGCTGTTGGCAAAGGGCCTGTGCGAGCGCATCGGCATCGACGGTAAGTTTACCTACAAGCCCCAGATCGCAGGCAAGGAAACCCTGAGCGCCGTGGATGTCGCCATGCCGACCCACGCAGAGGCCATCAAGACCGTGTTGAACACCCTGGTCGATCCGAAAAACGGCGTGATCGCTTCCATGTCCGAGATCGACGCTGTGGGCCACCGTGTCGTCCACGGCGGCGAAAAGTTTGCCTGCTCTGTGCTGATCGACGATCAGGTCATGGCCGCCATTGAAGAGTGCATCCCCCTGGCACCCCTGCACAACCCCGCCAACATCACCGGTATCAAGGCCTGTGAAGAGGTCATGCCCGGCGTTCCCATGGTCGCCGTGTTCGACACTGCGTTCCATCAGACCATGCCGGCCCGCTCCTTTATTTACGCGATCCCCTATGAATATTATGAAAACGACCACATCCGCCGCTACGGCTTCCACGGCACTTCCCATCACTATGTTTCCCAGCGCGCCGCGGAGATCCTCGGCACGCCCATCGAGCTGCTGAAGATCGTCACCTGCCACCTGGGCAACGGCTCCTCCGTGGACGCCATCGCCGGCGGCAAGAGCATCGATACCTCCATGGGCTTTACCCCTCTGGACGGCCTGCCCATGGGCACCCGCTGCGGCTCCCTTGACGTTTCCATCATCGAATATTTGATGGAGAATCACAACATGTCCATCGAAGAGGTCATGAACGTGCTGAACAAGAAGTCCGGCGTGCTGGGCGTCTCCGGCGTATCCTCCGACTTCCGCGACCTGGAAAAGGCCGCCGCGGAAGGCAATGAGCGCGCCAAGGTCGCCATCGACATGTTCTGCTACAAGACTCACAAGCGCATCGGCTCCGCCGCCGCCGCCATGAACGGTATCGACGTGCTGATCTTCACCGCAGGCGTGGGCGAAAACTCCGCGGAGCTGCGCGAAAAAATCGCCAGCGGCCTGGATTTCATGGGCCTGAAGATCGACCACACCAGAAACCAGGTCCACGGCGAGGAAGCATTGATCTCCACCGACGACTCCCGCGTGAAGATCTTTGTCATCCCCACCAACGAGGAGCTCGTCATCGCCCAGGATACGGCGCGCATTGTCTCTCAAAAGTAAGTTTCCGCTCGGTCTGCGGTGTTCCATAAGATGGCCGGACGCGCTGCGTCCGGCCATCTTTGCTGCCTGTCTCAAAAGCGTCCCGCCTCTTTTCCCCTCCGCCGGTCCCCGCAAACTTTTTTGCATCCCGCCAAAACCGTCCCTCTTTCCGCCGCGTTCAGACATCAACACATCGTTCTTCCACATCATAAACTTTTTGTTTCTTCCTCTTTCACTCTGGTATTTTTCGGAACGATTTGGTAAAATAACACCATTACGCGCAGTTGACGCAAAAAAGGAGCCCTTCCTATGGAAATCACAATGAGCGAAAAACAATTCCGCCGCCTTCTGGACATGGTCTTTATCGGCAACTGGGTCCTGAACGCCGCCCGCGGCAACGACCGCATCCGTGTATACGACCAAGTGGAGAGCCTGTTGTTTTCCCAGTGCCTGCTCCATGACATGCCGGATCTGGTGGACGTGGTGCGCGGCGTGGCCGTTCCGTCCCGGGCATTCAACGAAGGCGGCATCCACGAGGCCATCATGGCCTATGAGGACACAGTATTTTATGAAATTCTCGCCGAGGAGCTGGCCCGGCGGGACATGGAGGTCGAGGCCCTCCCCACGGATACGCCGGAGGGCATGGTGGATCTGAATCGCCGCATCGACGCTTACCTGGATGAATTTGAAGCCCACGGCACGGACAACATCACCGTCGAAGGCATTGAATAAGGAAAACGCAGCGTACAAAAGAGAAAAGGAGCCAAAACAGATGCAATACGATTTTGACACCCTGACCGACCGCCGCAGCGCGGGTTCGGAAAAATGGAACATGATGTACAGCGCCAAACCCGGCGTGGACAGCGGCGTCATCCCCTTGTCCGTGGCGGATATGGAATTCCCCATCGCCCCGGAGATCCGCGCGGCGCTCAACGATTACATCACAAATCAGATCCCCGGCTACTCCGCCGCCCCGGAGGGCTTTTCCGAAAGCGTCTGCGCCTTCCTCCGGCGCCGCCACGGCCTGTCCGTCACGCCCGAGATGCTGGTGCAGACGCCGGGCATCGTATACGCCCTGCCCCGCGCCATCCGCGCCGTCACGCAGCCGGGCGAGGGCGTCATCATCATGACGCCGGTATATTATCCCTTCTATTCTGTCATCGAGAACACCCGTCGGAAGATCGTTTCCTGCCCCCTGTGCTATACAGACGGACGCTATACCATTGATTTTGATCTGTTCGACCGGCTGGCGGCAGAAAAGGACAACACAGCCCTGCTTTTTTGCAGTCCCCACAACCCGGTGGGCCGGGTATGGACGGAGGAAGAGCTGCGCTGCGTCGCGGATATTTGCAGCCGCCACGGCCTTCATGTCATCTCCGACGAGATCCACTTTGACCTCCTTTATCCCGGTCAAAAACACGTTCCCTTCCTCCACTTGAGCGGCCCCGCAGCCGAGACCGCCATCGTCTGCACCGCGCCCAGCAAAACCTTCAATCTGGCGGGCATGAACCTGAGCAATCTCGTCATCCGCGACGGGGATGTGCGGAAAAACGTTCAAGCGCGCCTGCGCGCCGACGCAACGCCCATGCAGAACCCTTTCGGTTATGTCGCCTGCCAAGCAGCTTATGACCGGGCAGAGGGCTGGCTGGACGCGCTGCTGGCCTACCTGGACGAAAACCGCCGGTATGTGTGCGGTTATCTTGCCGCACATATCCCCCAGCTGTACGCCGTCCCCCTGGAGGGGACCTATCTGCAATGGATCGACTGCACCCGTCTGGGCCTGGAGCCGGACGCTCTGGAACGCCTTATGACCGCCCACGATCTGTTCTTCGACGAGGGGTACCTGTTCGGCAAAGAAGGCGCCGGTTTTGAACGGATCAACCTTGCCTGTCCCCGCGCCGCGCTGTCCCAGGCCATGCGGCGTTTGGAGGAAGCCATCGCATCCTTGCCGTAACATTTGCCCCTGCACAAACCCAATCCACAGCGATCGAATTTCCGCAGCGGACGCCTTTTGCCCGGTAGAAAAGGCGTCCGCTGTCAAATTGTTTACAAGAAAGTTGCAACTTAGTTACAAAATTCTTTTTATTTTTCCCCTGCCAAGTTTTTCCAACCGCCGGAAAAGAAGTAAAATTGATTCTCTTTCTCCTTCCTTTTTTGAAAAATAATCTAAATTTTATGAAATTTAATACTATTTTTAAGGATTTTC
>CANSLL010000148.1 GCA_947647695.1 uncultured Clostridia bacterium
CCCCGTTTCTTCCATCACGATGTCCATGATCTTGGCGATATCGGAACTTTCCAGCCCCTTCCCTGTCCCTGCAACGACGACGCTGGCGCTGTTCTGATTCACAAACGCTACGCAGTCGGTATATCCCTTGGCCATGACCAAGTTTTCTATGGTGGACTCGGTGAGGGTGTTTGCCGCCACTTGCTGCATTTGCTGATTGGCATGATTGATCGTTTCCTGATCCGCCTTTTCGTCCGCTGCTGCATCTTTCAGCAGCGACAGGGCGTTGTCCCGGGCTTCCTGCCGGTTCAGGCGCGCCGTGTCAAAATAATTTTTCTTTGCGCCGAAAACCTCCTGGTCCTCTCCGATGGAGCCGTCCTCCAAGCTGGAACCGGTGTCCGGGTTGTTCACCAGCGCCGATTCCCCCAAGACCTTGCCCACATCCGTCACACTTTGGGAATAGTTCCAGTTCAAATATGCCGCCGCGCTGACGAACAACACAACCGTTAAAATCATCAGATTGCGCTTCATTCTTTTATTCATGATCCCTTTCACCTCATTTTAAGATTCGGAACGTTTTGCAACCGAGATTCGATCGGTACCCAGTCCCGTAAGTACCGATACCGCCTCCTTGACCCGCAGCACGGTCCCCGGATTTCCCGCGCCGTCGCATACGACCAGCGCGCCGACATACTGGGGATAGATCTCCTGCGTTTGCAGCGCCTCCTGGCGTCCGCTTCCCCTGTCCAGCAGTACCGTCTCCACGGTGGAGCCGTAATCCTCCGGCGCGGCAGAGAGGCCCTTGTAAGCGACCTCCCGGTCCTCCTGATAGACGCGGCGGCTGTCCGAGGCAACGGTCAGCATAACCTTTGCCCGGCCGACGCCATCCATTTCCGAAAGCATCCTGGCCATGTCCGCCTCGATCTGATGCAGGGAATAGGCCGCTGGCGCAGATACTTCCTCCGCTTGCTTGTCCTGTCCCCGTTCGCCGCCAAAGGGCGGCAGCAGCATCAAGACCGTTCCCGCCGCCACCAGAAGCAGTACGAACTTGTATTTTCCGGCGGCTGCCAGGATGCGCCGGAGCAATTCCTGTTTTCCGTCGATTTTCATCACCCCGTTTCTTTTGTACGCCATATCTGCCGGTCTTCCGCTGTACCAAGCTCCTGTGCAATCACCTGGGAAAGCTCTGCGCTGTAGGGAATGTCCAGTGTGACCGACGCCACCTGGGGAACGCCCTCATCGCCCGATTGCAAGGTAACTTCCGCACAGACAGACAGTCCAAGCTCTTTTGCCTTGTCTTCAATATATGTTTCGCTCTGCTCTTTTATGAGCGCCCAAAGCGTCTCGTCCCGGTTTTTTCGATACGTTTCCTCCCGTTGGGAGACCTGGGCAAAGTAATCGTCAAAAGACCAGGTGCCGCTGTCCGGCAGACGCATCTCCAAAAGGGGCTGGAGCAGCGCCAGAAGCAACAGCAGTCCGCCCACCATGTGCCCTACTTCCCGCACCCGTTTGTCCGCCATCAACGTTTCCGCAATCGATACGAAAAAGGCTACTGCGATCACAGAGAGCAGCCAGCTTGTCAAAAAACTCATACAGGCATCACCGCCGATATCGAAGTGACCATGGAGATAATCAACAGCAGAGCGCACGCCCCGGTCATGCCGAGGATCATACCAAACGCGCCGCCGATCTCACCAATAAATTCCGAAAGTCCCGTTTCGTCCACGATCTCGGCAAAAAACGCCGTGACCTTGTACAGCAGATACTGCATCCCGATCTGGAGGAACGGCGTGATGCACAACGCAAAAACTGCCAGCGTGCCAAACACGCCGATGGTGTTTTTCAACATGGACGCCCCCACCAGGATGGCGGACGCCGCGTCGGACATAATCCCGCCCACGACCGGCACCGCGCCGGAAATCGCTACCTTCGCCACCTTCACCGCCGCCGCATCCGCCGCGCCGGACACCACGCCGCTGAGGGTCAAATACATGGTGAACACGGTCAGCAGCAACGTCAGCGCCCAGGTAATGAACTTTTTGATCCCTTTGGCGATGTTTTTCAGGCTGTGGCTGTGGAGCACCGCGTTGGCGGTGATCGCACCGATGTAGATATAGACCAGGGGCACCAGGAGCCGGTCAATGCAGGTAATCAGAATGTCTGCGAAAAAGGTGGTGGCCACTTCGCGCACCGCTGAGGCGGTGATATGTCCCGACGCGGCGCAGGCCATGGACAGCACAGGCAGCAGTGTCTTTGAAAAATCATCCATGGTGTGGATGGTCTCGGTACCCAGGCCGATCATGCTGCTGATGTCTCCGGCAGCCAGCAGCACCACCGCCAGCGCGCCGGTCAGCTTGGTACATTGGAGCAGCTTGCTGTCCCTGTCCTGGAAGTAGAGGATTTGCGCCCCGTCACAAAACAGGACGATCAAAAGCAGGATCGCGCCGTCTCCCAGCGCGCGGCGGAACAATCGCCGGACTTCCTGGCGTCCCTCGTCGAACAAAGCGGCCACGCCCTGCTCAAATCCGCCCGCGGCGGCGACGTCCACGTCCTCTAAGACCCGCTGCGTCTGATGAGGCAGCGCATCCCGCAGGCCGGATAGCGCATCCTCTTCCTCCTGGGCGGCATAGGCCGCCGGAAGAAAAGCATAGCACAGCAGCAGACAGAAAAGAAGGGCAATCAGTCGCTTCACTTCACTCCCCTCCCTTTCAGATCAAGTCTTTCAACAGTTCCAACACGGCGGAAACCAAAGGCAGTGCCACCAGCAGCGCGCAGCAGGTGCCGCCCATTTCCAGCAGCGCCGCCGCCGTGTCGGACTCCGCCTCTTTACAGACGCTGCACCCGATTTTTGTGACCGCCGCAATGCCCACGACCTTTATCATCGGCGAAAAAACAGATGTGGGCAGCGCAGATAAGGCAGTCAGCTTCGTAAAAAATTGCGTCAGCTCTGTGAGCAGCTCCAACAGGGGAAGCGCCGCCACGGCCACCAGGGCCAGCAGGACAAAGATCGCCAAGATCTGCTTCTCTTCCCGCAGTAGCAGCGCCAGGACGGCTCCCAGCACACAGACGGCCAACAGTTTGAACAAGATCTCCATCGATCAAAGGTTGAACAGGCTTTTGGTCAGCGCAAACAAGTCGCTGATTTGCTGCACCATGACCATCATCACGATGACAAGGCCCGCCAGTGTAACCATCAGGGCCTGTTCTTCCCGGCCGGAACGCACCAAAAGCTGGTTCAGTACCGCAACGATGATCCCGATGGCAGCAATTTTGAAAATCAAATCAATATCCATGCTTCATCCCTCAAAACAGTAAAATCAACAGCAACAGCGCCGCAGAAACCTGTACGCCCGCATGCAGCCTGAAATCCCGCCGGAAGGTCTCCGACATCCGTGCCCGGTACTGGGTCAACTCCATGCGGATACGGCCCAGCTCGCGGACGATCTGATCTGTGTCGTAAGAGCGCAGCGCTTGGGGAACGGGCGCAAGGATCTCCCGCGCTGCAGCTGACAGGCTTGTCCCTGCCAGTGCGGCGCGCCACAGCGACTCGGCGCTGTAATCGGTTTGGGACAGGCCCTCCCGGAGCGTTTGCCAAAAACCGCGCAGCGCCTCCGGTCCCTGGCGTGCCAACAGCACTGCCAGCTCTGGCAGAGGCGTTAGGTCGCAAAGGATCTGTCCGGCGCACAATTCCAGAGTTTGGATATAAGCTGCCAGCAGCTTGTCCTGTTGCTGGCGGGCCATCCAGCGGGACAGGGAAAAACAGATGGGCGCCGCCAGGATTAGCCCAGCCCCCCATAGCCTCAGCATTTCTCGACGCGCCAGCGCCGCCCGCTGCCACGCCCCTCCAGAATCACAAACCGGTGGAACAGCTCCGTCTCCAACAGCGCCCGGCATATGCGGCGCTGACGGATCTCGTCCAAGTCCACACCGTGGACGGTCGCCAAAAAGGAAACGCCGCAATTTGCCGCCAGCACCATGGCGCGGATATCGTCCGGCGCGGTGATCTCATCCACCGCGATGACCTCCGGGTTCATGGCGCGCAATACCATTTCGATCCCCTCCGCTTTTGCTACGCCTGTGAGCACATCGGTGTGTGCTCCCATTTGGAATTGGGGCGTTCCGCCGCATACCGCAGCAAGCTCTCCCCGCTCGTCCACTACGGCGACGCGCATGGGAGCATGCTCCTCTATGCCGTCAGAAACGTAGCGGATCAGATCCCGTAGCAGCGTCGTCTTTCCGCCGCCGGGCGGCGCAATGAAAAGTGCGCCGGCAAAGCGCCCGGCCTGAAAAAGGCGCGGATAAAGGCCGCTTGCTATGCCTGGCAGTTCTTTGGCAATGCGAACCGACACCGATGACAGTTCCTGAAGGGTCGCAACTTGTCCCTGGCGGAGCACTGCCGTTCCACAAAGTCCCACGCGGCAGCCGCCCTGCACTGTCACATAGCCGCAGCGGATGCTGTCTGCGCAGCGGTAGACCGAAAAGGACGTGGCGCGGTCCAGCACTGCCTGAAGATCTGCCGGCGTGACTGTCTGCGGCGGACTTCCCCGCAAAAAACGCTCTCCTTCAGGATAGAGCACCGAAAGCGGACAGCCTGTCCGTAATCGGAATTCTTCCGCTGCCGCTTTTTCCCCGGCGCTGCAGGCCAGGGCAAGACGCCGCAGACCCTCGGGCAGCAGTCGTGCCGCGTCCTCATAACGCGCAAGGTTTTTCTCCATCGGATCACCTTCTCTTTCGTATGCGATGGTAGAGTATATGGATGGTTGTCCCAAAATAGAACCGAGAAAATCAAGAATCTGGAGCGCAGTTGCCTGTCGCAAAAAGGAGACCGGCATTTTGCCGGCCTCCTTGCGTGAAAACATATGGATATGGCACACCCTTACCGTTTTGAACAGCAGCAGCACTTGCCGCAGTCATAATCGCAGGGATGCTGGGCCGCGTCGGGCGGGAAAAACTCGTTGACCGGGAAGGAGATCCTGCGGAACAGCTCGCAGGGATCGCCGCAGCCGCAGCTCCCGTTGCCGCAGTCGCACTCCTTTTCGGGCATGCAGTAGCTGTAAGTAGGAATCAGCAGCTGGGTATCGCGTTCCAGACGTACGATGGAAAACTGACCCAAGGTGATAAACACGCGTTTTCCCAGATCGTTACCGGACAGCTCCGAACCGAAGCAGTCGCAGATGCAGCTGGGGATTTCGCACATATCACAGTCGCAGCAGCGGCGCTCGCAGGCCTCTACCAGCTTTGTATCCAGCACGATGGGGTCTACGGCCTCCACCACAGCGGTGGGCAGGCTGCTCTTGAGCATGCTGTTCTGATCCATCCCATTGATGCGGGTATCGGACGTGAATACCTTTGCGCCGCCTTCGCCGCCGAAGAGCATCACGCGCTTGTCAAACACGCACAGGCCCTCCACCTCGGTGGGGCGTGCACAGCCGCAGTAGACCTGGAGCGTCACGCGGTAGAAGTAACGCAAATCAATGGTGTAGAAGCCGCGATTAAACGTCACGGGCTCCACGTCGGTGTATACATGCAGCAGTTCCGCCGAAGCGCTCTTGACGGAAATGGCGTTATTGATCATGTCCTGACCGCACTGGACCGGATAAAAACGCAGGTCTTCAATGC
>CANSLL010000149.1 GCA_947647695.1 uncultured Clostridia bacterium
GTTGGTCTGGGGAAGCATAAAAGGGTCATGAGAAATCTTGATTTTTTATGAATTATCCACTATAATTAAGGTTCAGCAGTAACAAATGTGCTTTCATATACCACCATGACAGGAGGCAGACCGTGATGAACGGATCCCATGGTCCCATTGATTCCATGTATACCAAGATGGTATTGATCGCCAATCTCTATTATAAAGACAAACTCTCCCAGCAGGAGATCGCCCAGAAGCTACAGCTGTCGCGGCCCTGGGTCTCTAAGCTCCTGGCACGGGCGGAAGAAGTGGGGATCGTAAAAATCGAGGTGCGCTCTCCCTATACCGGCAGCACGGCGCTGTCTGCCGCCCTGACGGAAAAATATGCCCTGGAGCACGCCTGTGTCGTGGAGCGGGATGCGGACGGCGACGCCCTGGCCCGCACGGCGGCGGACTATTTCCTCTCCATCCTCCGCAGCCGGGACGTGGTGGGCGTCGGCTGGGGGACCAGCGTTTCCCGGTTGATCGCCCATGTGCCCCAGGACGATTTCCCCCAGGTACAGGTCGTTCCCCTGGCCGGCAGCTTCGGCAACAGCATCAGCCACTTCCCGAATTACAGCGCAATGCGCCTTTCCGAAACGCTTCGCGCATCGGCACGGGTCCTGCATACGCCCGCCCTGTGCGTTTCCCAAGAGGAATATAACACGCTGATGGCCAACGACACCACCTGCGAGGTGCTGCATATGGCGGAGCACGCCGACATCCTTCTGCTGGGCATCGGCGCGCTGGCGGACTCCATCTCTCCCCAATACGGCGCCTTTGGTCCCGAGGATATCCGCACCCTCAAGGAAAAGCATGTGATCGGAGACGTGGCGCTGCAATATTTTGACGCCCAGGGGAAACCGGCGGACATCGAGGCAGCCTCCCGGCTGATCAAAGCAGATATCTTCCACGCCAGCGCAAATGCGCGCGTCAGTCTGGGCATCGCCGAGGGTCTGCACAAGGTGCGCACCATAGACGCAGCCCTGCGGCTGAAGCTGGTCAACGTCCTGTTCACCGGCGAAGCGACCGCCCTGGCGCTGTTAAGCCTGTGACCGAAACACAAAAAGACATTGTGGACGTATCCACAATGTCTTTTTTCTGCGTATCAAAAAAGCGGCAAAGCCACTTTTTTTGAGGGGACTTTCGCTGCGCACAAGGGCATACGGCATTCTGCCGCTTTTACCAGCTGGCGTCCTCGATCTCGTGCTTTTTCTCTCGCTGCATCAGTTGCACCAACACGTCCTTCGGCTGCTGGCCGTTGTACAGCACCTGATAGGCGCCCTCGGAAATGGGCATCTCTATCCCGTATTTCGCCGCCAGCGTCTTGACCGTCTCGGTGGCGTAATACCCTTCCACCACCGCGCCGATCTCCTTCAGCGCATCCGCTACCGGCATCCCCTGGCCAATGAGGATACCGGCCCGATGATTGCGGGAGTGCATGGACGTACACGTCACGATCAGATCGCCCACGCCGGCCAGACCCGCAAAGGTCTCCTTTTTGCCGCCCATGGCGACGCCGAGGCGGGCCGTCTCCGTCAGGCCGCGGGTCATCAGCAGTGCCCGGGTATTGTCGCCGTAGCCAAGGCCGTCGCAGACGCCGTAGCACAATGCGATCACATTTTTCAGCGCCGCAGCCAGCTCCACGCCGACGATATCGGGACTGGAATACACGCGGAAATATGGATTCATAAAGGCATCCTGCACCAGCTCCGCCGCCTCCCGATCAGGCGACGCCGCCACACAGCCCGTGGGCACCTTCCGCGCCACCTCTTCCGCATGGGACGGACCGGACAGGGCCACGACACGGCACCGGCCTCCGGTCTCTTCATCGATGATCTGGCTCAGACGCAGGGACGTCCCCTTTTCGATCCCCTTGGATACGGACACCAACAGCGTGCCGTCCCCCAGACTGGGCGCCGCCCGGCGGGCCGTATCCCGCACCGCGAAGGAGGGCGTGGCAAATACGACCATATCCCGTCCGGCAACACAGGTAAGCTCCGTTGTGACCGGCAGCCCTTCCGGCAGCGGTACGCCCTTGAGCAGGGGATTTTCCCGCACCGCGCGCAGATGCTCCGCTTCCTGGTCTGAAAACGACCACATCACCACATCGTGGCCATTGTCCAACAGGGTCAGCGCCAGCGCCGTCCCCCAGCCTCCGCTGCCTACAACCGCGACTTTCATGTTCCCTTTTCTTCCTTTCTATGTAAAGTGAATTTACTTTCTGTCCCGTGCAACAAGCGGACAACATTTGCCCGATGGGCAAAAATCACCAGTCCGGCCAGCACAGCGCCCAAGGCCATGTACAACGGTTCATGATAAAAGGGCCACAAACAGATCCAGAACGTGAGCACCGCGCAAACCGAGCCGAGGGATACATATCTTGTCACCGCTGCCACAAGGAAAAAGACGGCCAAAGCGATCAGGGCGATCCGCCAATCGATCAGCAGCAGCGCGGAAACGCCGGACAGGATGCCCTTCCCGCCGTGAAAGCCAAAGGTGACCGGATACATATGCCCCAGCAGGACGCAGCCCGTCGCAATGAATTTGCCCAGCATGGGCAGGCCCAGAAAATGGCCGAACAGGAACCCGCCCAAAAGCACCGCCAGCATCGCCTTGAGGATATCGCACAGCAGTACGCCGGCCACGCTTTTTGTGCCAAAGGTGCGGTAAAAATTCGTCAAGCCCGCGTTGCCGCTGCCATGGGTCCTGATATCGTCACGGAAAATGTATTTTGAGATCAGGATCGAACCGTTGACACAGCCAAGGAAATACGATACCACGACCGTAAGCAGCACTGGCAGCAGATAGACCGCCGTAGCGTATAATTGTGCGGCGGTGGAATAATTCCCTTCCATCAGTTTTCATCACCTTTCTGACGGATGGACAGTACGATGGGCGTACCCTCCAGGCCGAAAACTGCCCGCAGCTGATTTTCGATATAGCGCTGATAGGAATAGTGGAACAGGCGGCTGTCGTTGCAGAAGCAGACAAAATGGGGCGGTTTGACGCCCACCTGGGTCATATAATAGATTTTCAGACGGCGTCCCTTATCCGTGGGCGGCTGGACGCGGGTCTGGGCATCGGCCAGGACATTGTTCAGCATTCCCGTGGTGATGCGCACAGCAGACTGATCGTTGACGTAATTGATCAACTCAAACAGCCGGTCCACCCGCTGGCCCGTCAGCGCGGAGATAAACAGGATGGGCGCATAGGTCATATACCCCAAGTCCCGGCGCACCTTTTCCCGGTAGGCGTCCATAGTTTTGCCGTCCTTTTCCACCGCGTCCCATTTGTTGACCACGATGATGCAAGCCTTACCGGCGTTGTGGGCCAGTCCTGCCACCTTGGTATCCTGCTCCGTCACGCCCTCCTGGGCGTCGATCATAATCAGGCACACGTCGGCGCGCTCAATGGCCATCGTGGCCCGGAGCACGCTGTATTTCTCCACCTTTTCCTCCACCTTTGACTTTTTACGCATACCCGCGGTGTCGATGAAGATATACTTGCCGCGGGCATTTTCAAAGGCGGAATCGATGGCGTCCCGCGTGGTCCCCGCTACCTCGCTGACGATGACGCGCTGTTCGCCGAGGATCCGGTTGACCAGAGAGGACTTGCCCACGTTGGGTTTGCCGATCAGCGCGACCTTAATGGCGTCGCTCTCTTCCTCTTCTTCCTCCTGGGGCGGAAAATATTTTACGCAGGCGTCCAGCAGATCACCGGTACCATGACCATGAACCGCGGAAACCGGAATCGGATCACCCAGACCGAGATTGTAAAACTCATAGATATCCGGGTTGACCACGCCTGTGCTGTCCATCTTGTTCACGCCCAAAACGACAGGCTTGCCGGAACGCAGCAGCAGATTTGCCACGTCCTGGTCCGAAGCGGTCAAACCCGTTTTGATATCGCACAAGAAGAGGATGACGGTCGCGTTTTCAATGGCGATCTGGGCCTGCTCCCGCATAAAACTCAGAATCTGATTGTCCGTATTCGGCTCGATCCCTCCCGTATCCACCAGAGTAAACTTGCGGCCGTTCCAGTCGGTCTCGCCGTAAATGCGGTCGCGGGTCACGCCGGGCGTATCCTCCACGATGGACAGCCGCTGTCCGATCAATTTATTGAACAGCAGGGATTTTCCCACATTGGGCCGTCCAACGATCGCAACGATGGGTTTTGCCATCCTTATCTCAACTCCTTTCAATACTCCAACTCAAAAATCGCGTCCACGAGGGAAAAGCCGTCCCCCTCCGTCACAGTGACGGGGACATGCAGCGCCTGCTCCACATCGCTCACGCGGTAATCGTCCAGAAACACGTCTCCGCCGTGGCGGAGCATATTTGCCGGGATCAGCAGCCGCTCGCCCAAAGGCTTGTCCCGCAGCTGCTCCATCAGGTCCGTAGCGGTAACTAAACCGGCAACGTCGATCGTCGTGCCAAAAAAATTGTTTTGTATGGCGTACACCGTTCCCTCCACCGCCGGGCAGCGCTCCCTTGCACGGTCTACCAGGGCACGAATAAAGGGCGCGGCAATGCAGCCTGTGCCGATGGAAAAGGGCCGGCAGGGCGCGTCTTTTTCCACCTGATCCAAGGCGCTCATAAACTCGTTTTCCATGGAACGGAGCATACCGACACCGTTTTCCAGCTGGACATATCCCTCGTAATACGCTTCCTCGGGCAAGGGACGCTCCGCTTTGATAAAAAGCTCGTCGGCACAGAAAAAGAGCCTTGTCCCCCGCTCCTTCAAGCAGCGCTCCCCAAAAGGGAGCACGCGGTCAAGGATCGCGTTGGCGCAGGCCTTGTCCACCACGGGCATATGGTAAAGTCCCTTGCGGTACTTCGTGATGCCCACAGGCACCACGGCGCAGCTGGCCACGTTCATAGCGGCCAGATCACTCATCGTGCGCTCCAGCTGCGCGCCGTCGTTCAGGCCCGGACACACCACGATCTGGCAATTCATCACGATACCCGCCCGGGCAAAGGCTTTCATATACTCCAGTCCCCTCGCAGCGGCCTTGTTGCCCAGGAGGATGTTCCGCAGCTTTGGGTCCGTGGCATGGACGGAGATATTGATGGGACTGACGCGCAGGTCGATAATGCGCTGCGCCTCCCGGTCACTGAGGTTGGTCAGCGTGGTATAGTTGCCCAGGAGAAAAGACAGACGGGCGTCGTCATCCTTGAAATACAGAGATTCCCGCATATCGGGGGGCATCTGATCCACAAAGCAAAACAGGCAATGGTTGGAGCAGCTGCGTTCTTCGTCCATAAGATAGGTTTCAAAGTTCAGGCCCAGGTCCTCTCCCTCGGCCTTGCGCACCTTTACGGTCCGCCGCTTTCCGTCCGGCGCTTGCAGCACCAACGTCAGCTTGGGATCATAGGCGTAAAAGCGATAATCCAATACATCGTTGATCTCCTTGCCGTTGACAGACAGCAGCGTTTCTCCCGGACGGAGTTTTGCGCGTTCCGCCGGAGACGCGGGATCGACGGATACGATCTTTCCTGACATCGCTTTTCTCCTCTCCCTTTTCCGAACGTCCGGTGGACACGGCAAAGGACATATC
>CANSLL010000150.1 GCA_947647695.1 uncultured Clostridia bacterium
CCCGCCCATTGCCGTCTTCTGCTTTTTCAGACGGCAATGGTCGGGAAGAGGATAATGATGAATTGACAGATATCGAAAATGAGCTTATAGAAGAGCAGCCTGTACCAGGCAAAGGAACCCTTGGCGATTATGATGTTGAAATCAAAGGTGCGGCCTTGACAAAAGATTATGAGGGAAATCCGGCCATTGTCGTTACATACGCATGGACAAACAACAGCGAAGAGACTACTACGGCCTTAACATCCGTTTCGGAACATGCTTTTCAGGATGGTATAGGCTTAGATATCGCTCTTATTATGGATGATGAAGTTTATGATTCCGGCGCAAGCATGACAGAGGTACGGCCGGGTACAACGATTGATGTTTAGTGTGCTTTTCTTTTGACCAGCGATTCGTCGATTGTAGAATTTGAATTGACAGAATTGTTCAGCTTCAAAGATGATATGGTAGCTGTGGAATTTGATCCGGCTGCTTTATAAAAATAATGCGGAGCAAAAAAAGCGGGGATATTTCATCCCTGCTTTACCTTTTCGTTCTGTCCATACCTTCCAGCGCATACAATGCTGCGAAAGGGAGGAGAGCGTTTATGAAATATTCTGTGCGGCAGTGTACCGGTATTTTCCTGACCACTGTGGCGGTCGGCGCAGCTTTGCGGTGCGTTTACCAGGTGGCCCCCGGTACGGTGCTGGGCTTGTTCGTACCGGTCAACGAAAGCGTATGGGAGCTTTCCAAGATCGCTCTGTGGCCCGCTGTAGCGGCGGTACTGCTGTGGCATATCCGCTGCCGGGACCGCAAGAGCCTCTGTGCTTATCTGATGGTGCCTGCGGCGCTGCCGGTGGCGCTGCTGTTCGTCTACTGGTTTTTGCGCATGGTCTGTGGCATTTGCAGCGGACTGCTGGATGCGGCGGTCTGGGTCTGTCTCCTGGCAGTGGGCTATCTGACGGCCCATGCCCTGCGGCGGACGCAGTTTGCGTCCCAGGCGCTGTTTATGGTCTGCGTGCTGCTGTTTGTCTGGGCCTTTGTCTATACGCTCTTTACCTTACAGCCTGTGGACCTGCCCCTGTTCCGCCCCGCGGGCCTGTACCCGGCGATGGCGCCGGCGGATCTGCCCTGCTGAACGTTATTCCCTGAGATAGGCCGGCGGCACTTCCTCGGTCAGCCATACGCCGTTTTCGGCGCGGTAAAAGCAATGGCCGTCCCGGTGCATTTGACCGGCATGGACGAGAAGCACCACCGGTTTGCCCCGACGCCGGCCCACCTTTGCGGCGGTCTCCGGGTCGGGCGAGAGGTGCACATACTGCCGGGACTGCCGCTGCAAGCCCTGTTGGCGGATGGAGGGGAGAAATTTGCCCACCGTGCCATGATAGAGCAGCTCCGGCGGTGTAAGGGGTGAAAGCTCCAGATCCACCGCGACGCTGTGGCCCTGATTTGCCCGGATCATCGTACCGTCGGGACTGAACCGGTAGCGCTGTTTTTCATCCGTGGCGACGATCTCCTCCAGTACCTGGCGGGAGATACCAACGCCACGGCACAGCGCGTCCACATCTGCCCAGCCATGCCGGTCCAGGGTGATGCCGGCGGCCTGGGGCTCGTGGCGCAGGACCAAGGCGATGAATTTGCTTGTTTTTTTATGCTGTTCCATTTTGTGAACACACATCCTTTGTTTGCAGGTAGCCGTAAGCCGCGTATCCCGGGCCGGGGTGCGCGGTTCAGCGCCTCAAAAAAGTGGCGTTGCCACTTTTTTGAGAGGGATTTCGCTGCGCTCGCGCCTTGGTTGTCTGCCAAAGGCAGACAATTCGACACTCGCTTCGCGCATAGTGCTTTCTCCAACGCACATGTCGCCGGAGAAAACGATTCAACTACGTTGCCGCCTGCGGGTGGCAAACTCCTGCGGAGGGCCTTTTTTAACAGGCTGGGCCGCGCATCTCAGATCAGGGTGCGCGGCTGTTTTCTTTTTCCGGCAGCGGTTTTACCGCCGGAGGAATACCGTTCCGGTCAGGGATCGAAATGCACCATCGTCTTTGCCAGGTCGCGGGCGATGGCCTTGCAATAACGGTCCTCTTCGCTGAAAATGCAGCCGCAGTATTTCTGCATGTAAAAGCCCAAAGCCTTGGCCTTTTCGTGACCGTCCCGGAAACCGGGGCGGAAGTCCCGGTAAAGAAAGGGGACGCCGTACTTTTTCCCGGCGGCTTCCCCCAGGGTGCGGATCAGGTCGTGATCCTGATACGGAGAAATCAGCAGCGTGGTAGAAAAGCTGTCAAAGCCCTGGGCCGCGGCGTACCGGGCGGTGCGGTCGAGACGGCAGGCGTAGCAATACCGGCAGCGGTGATCGATGTCCTCTGCCACGGCCCGGACAAAGGGCCGCAGGCCGTATTCCTCGTCCACGATCAGCGCCATCTGGATGGTGGGCGCATAGGCGCATAGCGTGTCGCGGCGGGCTTTATATTCCTGATAGGGGTGGATGGTGGGGTTATACCAGTAGGCGGTGGGTTCGATGCCCTCGCCGCGCAGGTCCTCGATGCAGCGCACCGCGCAAGGGGCGCAGCAGCAGTGAAGCAGGGTATTGGTCATGGAAAAACACGCTCCTGTGCGTTCTGTTTGATTGCTGTGATTGTATCACAGGAGGCGCAAAGGTGCAAGGCGTATGGAAGAAAAGCGCCGGAAGCAATGGGGAAAAACGAACAAAAGCCTTGCAAAAGGGAACTATTGCTTATATAATAGAAAAGCTGTTAATGCGTCCCGTGGAGACGGCCCGCCTGCCGGCGCGCCGCTGCATGACGATTTTATCAATGGGAAGTGTGATTACTTTGAAGTACGAGTTTACGACGATCGAAAAGAAATGGCAGAAGAAGTGGCTGGAAGAGAAGACCTATGCCGCGGAGGAAAAGAGCGCCAAGCCCAAGTTCTACGGCCTGGTGGAATTCCCCTATCCCTCGGGACAGGGCCTGCATGTCGGCCATCCCCGGCCCTATACCGCCATGGATATCGTGGCCCGGAAAAAGCGTATGGACGGCTATAACGTGCTGTTCCCCATCGGCTTTGACGCCTTTGGCCTGCCCACGGAGAACTACGCCATCAAAAACCACGTCCATCCTGCCAAAGTGACCAGGGACAATATTGCCCATTTTACCGAGCAGCTGAAAATGCTTGGTTTCAGCTTTGATTGGGACCGCGTGGTGGATACCACCGATCCGGCCTACTACAAATGGACCCAGTGGATCTTCCTCCAGCTTTATAAAAAGGGCCTGGCCTACAAGGCAACGATGCCGGTGAACTGGTGTACCTCCTGCAAGTGCGTCCTGGCCAACGAGGAGGTCGTGGAGGGCGTCTGCGAGCGCTGCGGCGCGCCGGTCATCCGCAAGGAAAAGAGCCAGTGGATGTTGAAGATCACCGCCTATGCCCAGCGCCTGATCGATGATCTGGACGATTTGGATTTCATCGAGCGGGTGAAGCTCCAGCAGAAAAACTGGATCGGACGGTCCACCGGCGCGGAGGTTGTGTTCAAAGCTACCACCGGGGACGATATCGTCGTTTTCACCACCCGTCCCGATACTCTGTTCGGCGCGACGTATATGGTCATTTCCCCGGAGCACGCCTTTGTGAAGCAATGGGCGGACCGGCTGACCAATCTGAAAGAGGTTGAGGAATATGTGGCCGCGGCCGCCCGCAAGTCCGATTTTGAGCGCACGGAGCTGGCGGCCGATAAGGAAAAGACCGGCGTCATGCTCCAGGGCGTGCGGGCAGTCAATCCGGTCAACGGTCGGGAGATCCCCATCTTTATCTCCGACTATGTCCTGGCGACCTACGGCACTGGCGCCATCATGGCCGTCCCGGCCCACGATACCCGCGACTGGGCCTTTGCCAAAAAGTTTGGCCTGGAGATCATCGAGGTCGTCTCCGGCGGGGAGGATGTGCAGAAGGCGGCGTTCACTGCCAAAGACGATACGGGCATCCTGGTCAATTCCGGCTTCCTCAACGGCCTGACGGTGAAAGAGGCGATCCCTGTTATCACCAGGTGGCTGGAGGAGCAGGGCATCGGCCATGAACAGGTCAATTACAAGCTGCGCGACTGGGTGTTCTCCCGCCAGCGCTACTGGGGCGAACCGATCCCCATGGTCTGGTGTGACAAATGCGGCTGGCAGCCCCTGAGCGAGGACCAGTTGCCGCTGCTGCTGCCCGATGTAGAAAGCTACGAGCCTACCGACGACGGGGAATCTCCCTTGTCCAAGATGACCGATTGGGTCAACACCACCTGCCCCTGCTGCGGCGGACCCGCCCGGCGGGAGACGGACACCATGCCCCAGTGGGCCGGGTCCAGCTGGTATTTCCTGCGGTATATGGACCCCCATAACGACAAGGCGCTGGCGTCCAAGGAAGCGCTGGATTACTGGTCCCCGGTGGACTGGTACAACGGCGGTATGGAGCACACTACCCTGCATCTGCTCTATAGCCGCTTCTGGCACAAGGTCCTTTATGATATCGGGGTTGTGCCCACCAAGGAGCCCTATCAGAAGCGTACCTCCCACGGCATGATCCTGGGCCTGAATCCCCATAGCTTTGACAACCTGTCAACGGAGGAACAGGAGCGGCTCACGGCGCAGTACGGCGGCGAAAAGGGCGCCCGCGCCCACCTGGTGGAACAGTACGGCGAGATGGCGGACCATCCCATTGTGAAAATGTCCAAGTCCCTGGGCAACGTGGTCAATCCCGATGATGTGGTGAAGGAGTACGGCGCGGATACCATGCGCATGTACATCATGTTCCTGGGTGACTTTGAAAAGGCCGCGCCCTGGCAGACCAACGCGGTCAAGGGCTGCAAGCGCTTCCTGGACCGTGTCTGGAACCTCCACGAAGGACAGATCGCACCGGGAGAAGGGTACAGCGCCGCCAATGAGAGCGCCATTCATAAGGCGATCAAAAAGGTGTCCGACGATATCGAGGCCATGAAGTTCAATACCGCGATTGCCGCGCTCATGGCTCTGGTCAATGATTTTTACGCCAACGGGGTAAACCGGGCGGATCTGAAAGCGCTACTGCTGATGCTCAGCCCCTTTGCGCCCCATATCGTCGAGGAGATGTGGGAGCATCTCGGCTTTGGCGTTGCTGGTATGGCCTGCCAGCAGTCCTGGCCCGTCTATGACGAGAGCAAGACCGTAGACGCAGAGGTCACCATCGCCGTGCAGGTATGCGGCAAGATGAAGACGACCATCCAGGCGGCGGCGGACAGCGAGGAGGAGGCCGTGCTGGCCATCGCTCAAGCGGACGGAAAGGTGGCAAAGGCCATCGAAGGGAAGTCTCTGGTCAAGACGATCTATGTCAAGAACAGGCTGATCAACCTGATTGTGAAGTAAGCCTTTTAGGAGTGCGGAAAGCGTTTTTTATGAATTTTTGAAAAAATTTGATTTCTATCTTGACAAAAATTCCGGGAATTTGTATAATATTACTGTTAAAGCCATACAAGTGGCCCTTAAGTGCCGTATCAGCGGCACCTTGGAGGGAGGGAAAACAATGTCTGAAATCCGCGTCAAGGAAGGCGAATCTTTGGAGAATGCACTGAAGCG
>CANSLL010000151.1 GCA_947647695.1 uncultured Clostridia bacterium
GAACAGGCCGCGTCGTCCCCTTCCGCCGCCCCTTCCCCTGGGGGACCCTCCGGCGGAGCGCTGCCGGACGCGGCGGTGTTCCCCTCATCCGCACCCGCGGCGGCGGACGCCGGTGACTGGTCCCTGGCGGTGGAGCGGGACGCCCGGCGGTATGACGGAAGCTACGATATGATGTAAGGAGGAAGAGCAATGGCAAACTTGCAGCCCATGCGCTATAAGGACTACGTCTGGCCCCACAACCCGCGGACGTATACCATCACCTACCGCAGGGCCATGGCGGTGACGCCCATCCCCTACGGCTTTTACACCATGGAAAGCCTGGGCCAGACCCACCGGGTGATGACGGGCCAGGGCGAATTTGTGGGTCCGGGGGCCTACGAGGAGTTCAAACGCCTGGCATCGGTGTACTACACCGGAAGCGAGGGCATCCTGGTCCATCCCTGCTGGCAGTCGGCCCATGTGTTTTTCGTGGGCCTATCCCTGACCGAGGTGCCGCGGCCCGACTATGTGGCCTACACCTTTGAGTTCTGGGAGGCCTACGACCACTACGACATGACCTTGAAGAAGGTCCCCAACGGGTCCTCCGGCGCCGGAGCGTCCGGCGGCGGGACGGGGTCCTCCGCCGCCTCGGTGTATCACACCGTGGTCCGGGGGGACACCCTCTGGTCCATCGCCCGCAGCCGCGGCCTGTCCTTAGAGGCGCTGCTGGCCATGAACACGTCCATCAAAAACCCGAACCTCATCTATGTGGGACAGAAAGTGCGGGTGGCGTGATGGAGGCGGTGCTGAAGCAATACGGCGGCGGGGACTATGCCCTGCCGCCGCTGACGGAATGGGAGGTGACGCTGACCGGGAGCGTCCCCTGCGACAGCTTTTCCGTGACGTGCCCGTACCGGCCGGACATGGCGGGCGTGCTGGAGCGGGCCTACCGCGTCCGGCTCACGGAGGCGGGCCGGTTCACCCTGAACGCCGTGGTGGACGAATACGAGATTGTCCAGGACAGGAAAGGACGGTTCCTCACGGTGCGGGGCCGGGGTCTGGCGGCGCTGCTGCTGGACAACGAGTCCGAGGCGGTGGAGTACCTCCGCCCGACCCTGTCGGAGCTCGTGCGCACCCACGCCGCGCCCTACGGGATCACCTGGGAGGCCTTCCCGGAGGTGCGGGGGGAGCAGAGCTACGGCGTGGCCAGCGCCTCGAGCCAATGGAAGGCCATTAGCGGCTTTACCCACCGCTTCGGCGGCTTCGAGCCCCGCATCACCCCCGCGGGCGTTTTGCAGCTGTATCCCTGGAAAAAGCCGGCGGCGGCGTGGGCCGTCGGCGCGGAGACGCCCGTGGCGGAGCTGTGCTGGCGGGACAGGCGCTACGGCGTCTACTCCGAGGTGCTGGTGGTGGACAAGGTGCGAAAGACGGGCCAGCGGGTGACAAACGACGCGTTTTTGCGCCGGGGCGGCTGCTGCCGCCGGGTGCTGTACACCCCCGGGCGATCCGCCGCCCCGGCCATGGGAGAGATCGGCCGGGCCCAGCTCCGCCAATCTGCCCGGGGCGCCCGGACGCTGACAGTGATGCTCCCCTTTTTGCCGGCGGTGCTCCCGGGCGGCGTGGCGCGCATGGACCGGGGGGACATCGGCGTCACGGGAGAATTTTTTGTGGAAGAGATCCGCGCCCTTCGGGACAGCCGGGGGACGCGGTGCAGTTTGACCATGGGGAGGTTGGAAAACGGATGTGGTTATCCAAACGATTGAAAGAAGAGCAGAGCCGCCCGGCGACGGCGGCGGACCTGGGCGTGACCACCATCGGCGGCGCGCGGGCCGGCGTCTATGCCCGGGGCGAGGTGCGGGACCTGCCGGTGTGCGCGCCGGGGGGCATGGTGTGGCAGCCCCGCAGCGGCGACGCGGTGGTGGTGCTCAAGGGCGGACCCGGCGGCGAGGAGCGCTGTATTTTGGGCGTCCAGCGCCAGTCGGACCCGGAGGAGCTCGCCGACGGCGAGGTATACCTCTACACCGACGGCGGCGCGTCCATCCGGCTGTGCGGCGACGGGTCGGTTATCATCAACGGAAGGGTCATCATCAACGGGGAGGCGTACACGCCGTGTACCTGTGAGGTGGAGATCCCGGTGGGAGGTTAAAACGATGGAAATGAAGATACACAACGGGGACTACGTCCTGGACGGCGCGGGCGGCGCGGTGCGCGTGGAGGACAGCGCGGCGCTGCTCCAGCGGGTTTTATACAAGCTGACGGCCCGGCGGGGAGCGTTCCCCTTTTTGCCGGAGCTGGGCAGCGAGCTGTACCGCCTGGGGGAGCTGCCCGCCCGGGAGCGCGCCGGAGCGGCAGAGCAGTATGTGCGCCAGGCGCTCCACGACGAGCCGGAGGTGACGGTGGAGGGCGTGGCCCTGAGCGAACAGGGCGGCGGGCTGTACGGCCTGACCGTGTCCCTGGGCAGCGCGGGGCAGGCCTTCGAGCTGACGCTGACGGTGCAGTAAGGAAAGGAGAAGGGATATGAAGACCACAGAGGAGCTTTACCAGGAGCTGCTGGCGGATTTTGAAGGGCGCATCGGACAGAGCGTGTCCAATTCCTGCGACTTGGCCGTGCGGCTGTACGCCGTGGCGGCCCAGGTGGAGGCGCTGTACGCCCAGGCGGACTGGGTGGCGCGCCAGTGCTTTCCCCAGACGGCGGAGGAGGCGTATTTGGACTACCACGCCCAGATGCGCGGCCTGACCCGTGCGGCGGCGGTCCGTGCGGAGGGGACGCTGCGCTTTGCCGTCCGCCAGACCGTGCAGGAGGAGCTGACCGTTCCCAAGGGCACGGTGTGTCTGACGGGCCGGGACGTACGCTATGAGACAGTGGAGGACGCTGTGCTGGCGGCGGGGCAGACGTATGTGGACGTGCCCGCCCGGGCGGTGGAGGCGGGCAGTGGCAGCAACACCGGGGCCGGGACGGTTTTGGCCATGTCCGTGCCGCCGGCGGGGATCGTCAGCTGTACAAACCCGGAGGCGTTTACCGGCGGCGCGGACGCCGAAGGGAACGAGAGCCTGCGCCGCCGGGTGCTGGACAGCTTCCGCCGCCTGCCCAACGGGGCCAACGCCGCCTTTTACGAAACCGAGGCCATGGGCTACCCCGGCGTGGCGGCGGCAAAGGCCGTGGGACGGGCCAGGGGCGTGGGCACGGTGGACGTGTACGTCGCCACCACCGCCGGCGTCCCCGACGCGGCGCTGACGGCGGCCATCCAGGCGGACCTGGACGCCAAGCGGGAGATCGCGGTGGACTTGCAGGTCAAAGCGCCCACAACGGCGGCGGTGAACGTGGGCGTGGCGTTGCAGGCGGCGGAGGGCCACGCCTTTGAGACGGTGAAGGCCCGGGCGGAGGAAGCGCTGCGCGCCTATTTCAGCGGCGCGCGTCTGGCGGAGCCCGTGCTGCTCAGCGAGTTATACGCGGTGCTCCACGAGGTGGAGGGCATCGGCCGCTACCGCGTGGTATCCCCGGCGGCGGACATCGCGGCGGCGCCCACGGTGCTCCCTGTCCTGGGGACGCTGTCCGTCACGGCGGAGGGGGCGCAGGGCAATGGGGTATGAAGCGTATCTGCGGCAGCTGCTAAAGCCGCTTGGCGTGTACACGTTTCGCAGCGGCAGCGCCAGCGGCGCGGAGGTGGGCAGCATGGGCGCTGCCCTGGACGGCGCGGCGGCGGCGCTGGAGGTTGTGGAGCGGGAGGGCCTTGTCCCCACGGCGGAGGATACGGGCCTTGCGCGCATGGAAGCGCTCTTTGCCCGCCGTCCCGCGGCGCCGGGGCTGGAGGAACGACGAGAGGCCATCGCGGCGCTGCTGCGCATCAACGGCGACTGCTTCACCGTGGAGGCCATCAACCGCACCCTGAGCGGCTGCGGCGTCACGGCCCACGTCGCCGAGACGGACACGAAGGGACTGGTGCGCGTCACCTTTCCCAACACCGCGGGCATCCCGGCGGAGTTCGACCAGATCGCCACGATCATTTTGGATATCATCCCGTGCCATCTGGAGACGGAGTTTTATTTCCGCTACCTCACCTGGGCGGAGCTGGAGGCCCGCTTTGCGGACTGGGCGGCCATCGAGGCGGCAAAGCACACCTGGGAGTCCCTGGAGCTGGCGGTGTAAACGCTTCAAAAAAGATGCTGCAGCATCTTTTTTGAGGGAGGGGAATCGTGAGTCGCAAAAGTGGCAAAGCCACTTTTGCGAGGGGATTTTATAATTTAAGAAAGTGGCTTTGCCACTTTCTTAATGGGGATTCGCTGCGCTCTGCGCGTCGTCAGAAGAAACTGCGCTCAACTCCGCTTCCGCCTGACGGCGAAAGCTCCGCCCGCTCCGTTCCTTCTTCCTCTCCCCACGCGACCCGCTCCGCTGGGCTCGCGCGGGGAACCCCTTTTTTTCCGACGCACATGCCGCCGGAAAAATGATTCAATTGCTTTGCCGCCTGCGGGCGGCAAACTCCTGCGGAGGGCGCCTTTGCGGCGACCTTTCTGTGTGTCAAAACGTGGCAAAGCGCTTTTTTTGACGCGAAAAAGCGCCGACGGATATTCCGCCGGCGCTTTGTTATTGTTTATCGTTTCTGCAATTGCAATGGGGGACTCTCTTAAAAATCGTCGTCGTCCTCGTCGTCGTCGCGATAGCGGTCGGGGTCCTTGTGCATATGGTACGAGACGATCAGGAGAAAGATGCCCGCGACCACGGCGGTGAAGACCAGCTCTCCGTTGCCTGTGCCGCGCAGGAGCATGGCCGCGCCGATGAACAACACGCCAAAAATCAGACAGACAAGGGACTTGGGATTTTTCATATGGGACCTCGATTCCGGTCGAAAGACGACCATTTTTGATTTTCCATACTATGTCATTATACCAACTTTTGCGGAAAAGTCAAGAAAAGCCCTTTGGGCTTTTGTCAAAGGAACTTTTTAAGGGGTGGGAAAAATCAGGCGGGACAAGCTCCGCGGACGGTTGGAAACCTCTTTCGGGGGCAGGACTGTCGTATCCTGTTCCCGTTTTCGGCGGCGAAAGGGCAGCGGTAAAAATCCAGACGGTCAAAGGGCAAGGGTGGAGCTTTTTTCGCGCCTCGTGCGAAAAATACTATGCGGTCTTTGACGGACTGGACTGGCGGAACGGAGATCGACGGGAGATTGTTTTTGGTAGGGAAATATGGTATATTTTGAACCGATAAACGAACGGACAAAAAGGATCTGTGAGGTGATAGAGATGGATCAGCCGGCGTTATTTTCAAAGTGCTTAAGTTTAGTTGAGGGCAGAGAAAGTCCTGAGAGTTGGTGGGATTGGTGGAACGAATACGAAACCGAAGTGGAAAAACTATTGAACCATGGCGAGTTTTTGAAGTTAAAACCCCGGTCGCATGGGTTTTCTTGGGTGCCGGTGCTTGGCAGTCAAAAAGGAGCCGTCGCTATTCTGGAGAAGAACGGAATAACGTTTGAAATCAGCAATCTCTATCAAGAACGGTATCTGGAGGAATGGGCAAGGGCGTATTAAAGGCGGAAGGA
>CANSLL010000152.1 GCA_947647695.1 uncultured Clostridia bacterium
TTCGTATTCTGCTTCCGTCGCCAAAACAAAATGGGTGCCCCGCACCAGACGGTGCTCGCCCTTGTTGTAGTCGATCCCACTTGTTTTATAGTCGTATTTCACGGCGATCCGACTCTTCTCCACCTGGGGATTGGGATGGGGGATGGCGGAGATCAAACTCTTGGTGTACGGATGCACGGGCTGCTCAAAAATCTCCTCCGTCGTGCCGCTCTCCACCAGATGGCCCAGATGGAGCACGCCGATGCGGTTGGAAATATACTTGACCATGGAAAGGTCATGGGCGATAAACATATACGCGCTGCCCGTCTCCTGCTGAATATCCTTCATCAGGTTGACCACCTGCGCCTGGATCGACACGTCCAGGGCAGAGATACACTCATCGGCAATGATCAGCTTCGGGTTCATGATCAGCGCGCGGGCAATGCCGATGCGCTGGCGCTGGCCGCCGGAGAACTGGTGGGGGAAACGGGTGGCGTGCTCCGGCGCAAGGCCGACCTTTTCCAGGATCTTCGCCACCTTCTCCTCCCGCTCGTCGTTGGAGGAATACATCTTGTGGATATCCAGGCCCTGAGCGATGATATCCACCACCTTTTTGCGGGGATTCAAACAGGCCATGGGGTCCTGGAAAATCATCTGCATATTGGTGCGCAGATGCTTCGTCGTCTCCGCGCTCATTTTGCCGGAGATATCCTCCCCGTCAAAGATGATCTTACCGGCAGTGGGGTCATACAAACGGATGACCGCCCGACCGATGGTGGACTTGCCGGAGCCCGATTCGCCCACCAGTCCGTAGGTCTCGCCGGGATAGATGTCAAAGGTCACATCGTCCACCGCTTTGACGGTAAACTTGCGGCTGATGGGGAAATACTGCTTCAGGTGCTCCACCTTCAGAAGGGGCTGAGCGGCCTCCTGTGCCTTCTCCGCAGGCGCTTTCTGCAAATCAGCCATTCTTCTTCTCCCCTTCCTTCTTCATTCTCGCGATCCGGGCGCGCAGCTCCGGCGGCATCTCCACCTTCGGCGCGCGTTCATCCAGCAGCCAGGTGGCCGCATAATGCGTATCGCTGATCTGGAACATGGGCGGCTCCTTGCGGTAGTCGATCTTCAGCGCAAAGATATTGCGGGGCGCAAACGCGTCGCCGGGTACCTTGTGCATCAGGTTCGGGGGCGAACCGGGGATGGCATACAGACGGTCGTCGTCGGTATCCAGGTCCGGCATGGCGGACAGCAGGCCCCAGGTATAGGGATGGCGGGGATCGTAAAAGATCTCGTCGATGGTGCCACTTTCCACGATCTTTCCGGCGTACATCACGTTGACAAAATCCGCCACCTTGGCCACCACGCCCAGGTCGTGGGTGATATAGATCACGGAAATGCCCATCTTTGCCTGGATCGCCTTGATCAGCTCCAGGATCTTGGCCTGGATGGTCACGTCCAGCGCCGTGGTCGGCTCGTCGCAGATCAGCAGGTCCGGGTCGCAGGCCAGGGCGATGGCGATGACCACACGCTGGCGCATACCGCCGGAGAGCTGGTGCGGATAGTTCTTCATCCGCTTTTCCGCATCCGTAATGCCCACTAACTCCAGCAGGCGCAGGGCCTTCTGATACGCTTCCTGTTTGGGCGTCTTATAGTGCCAGATCATGCCCTCCATGATCTGGTCGCCGATGTTCATGGTAGGGTCCAGGGAGGTCATGGGGTCCTGGAACACCATGGCGATGCGGCGGCCGTTGATGGTGCTGCGGATATCCTTCTTGGACATCTTCAACAGATCGACAGACCGTTGTACCCTGTTTTCGCCCTCGCCCTCATAATAGTTGAAAATGATCTCGCCGCTGTTGACCCGGGCGTTCTTATCCATGATGCCCATGGCCGCCTTCACCGTGACCGATTTACCGGAGCCGGATTCGCCCACGATGGCCACCGTCTCGCCGCGGTAGACGCTGAGGTTCACGCCGCGGATGGCGTTCAGCTCGCCGCCGGTGGTGGTAAAGGAGATAGACAGATCGCGAACGTCGAGTATCTTTTCTCTTTCTTCCATGGTTTTCCGCCTCCTCACATTTGCTTCATCTTGGGGTCGAGCGCGTCGCGCAGGCCATCACCCAACATGTTAAAGCACATCATCAGCAGCACCAGCACAATGACCGGCGGAATGATCTGATAGGGATAGATCGTAAACACCTTATAGGCGTCGGAGATCAGGGAGCCCAGGGAGCACATGGGCGTCGGCACACCCAGACCCACAAAGCTCAGGAACGCCTCGGTGAAAATGGCGTTGGGGATGGAGAACATCGTATTGGTGATCAGCTGGGAGATAATGTTCGGCAAAATCTCCCGGAAGATGATGCGGTTGCTGCCGGCGCCCAGGGTCCGGGATGCCAGGACGAATTCCTGTTCCTTCAGCTTCAGCATCTGGGCACGGGCGATCCGGCTCATGCCGATCCATCCCGTGAGGATCAGGGCCAGAGTGATGGTCTGCAAACCGGGCTTCAGGACGATCAGCAGCAGCGTTACGATAACCAGGGTGGGGATGGAGTTGGCGATCTCGGCGATACGCTGCATCAGGGTATCTACCTTGCCGCCGAAATAACCGGAGATCAGGCCGTAGCTCATACCGATCACCATGTCGCAGATCACGGCCACCAGGGCGATATACAGGGAGATACGGGTGCCGGTCCAGGTGCGCGTCCAGATATCGCGGCCCAGCGTATCGGAACCGAACCAGTAATAGACATCCTCGAAGCCTTTGTCGAAATAACCGTTCTGGATGATCGTGCCCGTGGTGGTGCGCAGGGCCTGATCGCCGTTGAGGATGCCGAGGTTTTCCAAAACCGGCACACGGGGCGAAAGGTTCTGCTGGGCCAGGATCTGGCCGAAATAGGTATAGTCGGTGACCATGGGGCCGATGATGGCCATGATGATGATGAAGATAATGCAGAAGATAGCAAAGACTGCGCCCCGGTTCTTCCGAAACCGGCCGAATGCGTCCCGCCAAAAGCTCTGGGACTGGAAATTCGTATCCGCTTTGATCGAAGAGATCCCGCAAAGCTCAAAATCGTCGTCGCGCCACTCAAAGTTCTCGGTGGACTCCGCTTCGCGCTGGGCAGCCAGCGCCGCCGCTGCGGCCGCCGCCGCTTTTTGCTTCTTATTCATGGCTGTCCTCCTTTGCAAGACGGATGCGCGGATCAATGATGCCGTAGAGGATATCCACGATCAGCATAATGAAGACGTACATCGCAGAGTAAACGAAGGCCAGAGCGATGGTCACGCTGTGGTCGTTGGACTGGATGGCCTGAACCATCAGCGAGCCGATACCGGGGATGGCGAAGATCTTTTCCACCACCAGGGAACCGGTCATCAGACTGACGATCAGGGGCGCCAGGACCGTGATGATGGGGATCAGGGCGTTGCGCAGCGTATGGCGCATGATCAGCGCCCGCTCAGACAAGCCCTTGCTCGCCGCTAACAGCAGATAGTCGCTGTCCAGCACCTCCAGCATTTCGCTTCGGGTGAAACGGGCGATGGAGGCGATGGTGAACATACTCAGCGCCACCGAAGGCAGCACGCTGGAGATATAAGGATGGTTGACCTGGAACAGCTGGGGGAACCAGCCCAGCTGGAACCCGCAGGTATACGCCAGGAACAGGGCGAATACATACGAAGGCACGGACGCGCCCAGAACAGACACGACGGTGCACAGGGTATCGATCACGCTGTTGTGCTTCAGCGCCGCCACAACGCCCAGCACCAGGCCAATGATGGCGCCCAGCACAACGGCCTGCCCGCCGATGCGGACAGAGGTGGGCAGACGGGTCTGAAGCAGCTGCACAATAGGCGTGTTCTTGCTGATATTGTAAGAAACGCCGAGATCACCCTGGAGCATGCTCGTCACATAATTGAAAAACTGAATGATGACCGGTTTATCCAAACCGTATTTGGCATTCAGCAGCGCGATCTGCGCCTCTGTCAATTTCTCATCGTTGAACGGCGATCCGGGCATGAACTGGAGCAGCAAAAACAGCACCAGCAAGATCACCAGCAACGTTACAAGAGAAATGAGGATACGTTTCAATACATACTTTTTCAACGTCTTTCCTCCCTACGTTTTTTCTTATTATTTTTTATGCGCACAACGCCAACAGCTGAAAACGATCAACCGCGAACACCGCAGCCTCCCTCGCGCATCTTAGGGCGCGCGCCGCGCTGCTCAGGGTTCATCCTTTTCCTCTCTGCCGCGCTGCAGGTTTCCGAAAATCACGGCTTTCCCGCCGTCTCTCCTCTGCCCGCCCCTTCGACCGCATGCAAAGGAAAGGCGCAGCGGCTCTGCCCTATACAGATCCATCGCCGCTGCGCCTTTGCAGTTCGTTTACGAAATCTTATTTTTCCGAAACAATCCGCTTAACGGACAGACAATGTCCTTTCCCTGTCAATCAGTCTTTGCCTTTACGCAACGACCGTGTTCTTGTACACGCGGTTCAGTGCCACGGGATGGTTCTCAACGCCAGTGACATAAGACTTGACCATGGTTGCGTTGCTCTTCTCATACAGCGGGATGATGACCAGATCTCTGACTGCAATGGCCTCGGCCTGATGCAGGACATCCCAACGGGCTGCCGCATCCTTGGAGGACTCGCCCACGGCTGCATCCTTGATCAGCGCATCATACTGCTCATTGCTCCAGCGGCCATAGTTGTTGTTGTTGCCAGTGGTCCACATGTTCAGATAAGTGGTCGGATCGGCATAGTCGGGGCCCCAACGGGTCAGGCCGATCTCATAGTCGCCGCTCTGGCAGTCCAGAACGCGCTGCTTCTTGGGCTTGGTCACGATGTTGATCTTTACGCCGGGCAGGGTGCTCTGGATCTGCTGCTGCAGATAGGTGGCGACCTGCTGAGGCTGGGCGTCGTCGTCAACGATCATGTCGAACTCAAAGCTGTCCTTGCCAAGCTCAGCCTTGGCAGCTTCCAGGTAACCCTGGGCAGCCTCGGCGTCATAGGAGATCACATCGCTGTAATCCTCGGCGGTGGCGCGGAAGTCCTGACCGTCGGGGCCGGCAGCCAGCTCATCGGGCACGTTGAAGTAAGCAGCCTTGGAGCCGTCCTTGACAACGCTGCTCATCATGGTCTCGCGGTCGATCGCGTTGGCCAGGGCCTTACGCATGTTCAGGTTGTTCAGATCGGGAACATCGGTGATGTTCACGGTCAGATACCACAGATAGCCCGCGTTGAAGGTATCGAACTCGGGGTCGGCGGAAACCTGGTCCACCTGGTCGCCGGACAGCAGGATATAATCCAAGTCGCCGGTCTGGTAAGACAACAGGGCCTGCTGGTTATCCTGTACCAGCTGATAGTTGATCTGAGTCAGCTGCACGCGGTCTGCATCCCAGTATTCCTCGTTCTTCACCAGAGTGAACTCGGTGGAGGACGGCTCATAGCTGGTCATGATGAACGCGCCGTTGGACTGCAGGCCGTCACGATAGCCGGTTTTAACAGGGGCAGCAGAATCTTATAATAGAT
>CANSLL010000153.1 GCA_947647695.1 uncultured Clostridia bacterium
GAGACATCTCCACCGTGACCTTGTCGCCGGGCAGAATCCTGATAAAATTCATCCGAAGTTTTCCTGAAATGTGCGCCAAAATCGTGTGTCCGTTTCCGATATCCACCTGAAACGTTGTATTCGGCAAAGCCTCAATGACTACGCCTTCTACTTCGATCATGTCGTCTTTTGCCAAGCGTATCCCTCCTGGTCAAGATAGCCCTCGCGAGGGCATGGGAACATTCTGTTCCACCCGTTTCTCCTGTCTGCGGAGCGACCGCTCCGCAGACAGGGATCGTGCATTGCGCTCACAGTTTCCATCCGAATTCCTCATAGCTGGCGTCCAGTGCGGTGAGAATCTCCGGTTCACCTTCCGTGATGCAGATCGTGTTCTCATAGTGGGCCGCCAGCGCGCCGTCCTGGGTCTTTACCGTCCAGCCGTCGGCCAGGACCCGGATCGCCGCGCCGCCCGCGTTGACCATCGGCTCGATGGCCAGGGTCATACCGGGAAGCAGCCGCGGTCCCCTTCCGGCAACGCCGTAGTTCGGGACCTCGGGCGCCTCGTGCATTTTCGTACCGATGCCGTGGCCCACATACTCCCGCACGACGGAACAGCCGTGCCCTTCCACATACGCCTGAATGGCGGCGGAAATGTCGCCCAGACGATATCCCTTGACGGCATAGCGGATACCCTCGAAGAAGCTCTGCCGGGTAACCTCAATCAGCGTCCGGGCCTCCTCAGAGACCGCGCCGCAGGGGAAGGTGGCGCAGCAGTCGCCATGGTAGCCGCCGGTATACGCGCCCACGTCGATGCTCACGATGTCGCCCTCGCGCAGCACCCGTTTGCCGGGGATGCCGTGGATGACCTCGTCGTTGACCGACGCGCAGACGCTGGCAGGAAAGCCGTTGTAGTTCAGAAAGGACGGGACGGCTCCCTGGGCGGTGATGAATTCGTATACTGCCTGATCGATTTCCTTCGTTGTAACGCCGGGCCGGATCATGGCCCCTGCCAGCGCGCGCGCCGCAGAAGTGATCCGCCCCGCCCGGCGCATAGCCTCGATCTCATGGGGCGATTTCAGCGTGATCATTTCTTCTGCCCCAACACTTCAAGGATCGCGGCGGTCGTCGCCTCCATGGAACCCTGGTCGGGCACCGTGCGGAGCAGGCCGCGCTGACTGTAAAAGGCCTTCAGCGGCTCGGTCTGCTCATGGTAGACCGTCAGGCGGGAACGCACCGTCTCCGGCGTATCGTCCGCGCGCTGAACCAGGGCGCTGCCGCACACGTCGCACACGCCCTCCTTCTTCGGGGGAATGGCCACGATGTGGTAGCTGGCGCCGCAGCTCTCGCAGACGCGCCGTCCGCTCATGCGCTCCATAATGGCCTCGTCCGCCACTTCCAGATCGATCACTGCATCAAAACGGATACCGGCCTCCTCCAGCGCCTCCGCCTGACCGATGGTCCGGGGCACGCCGTCAAGGATATATCCGTTTTGGCAATCCTCCGCCTGCAAACGCTCGCGGATGATGCCGATGATGACCGCGTCGGGAACCAACTGGCCGTTGTCCATATACTCTTTTGCCTTCAGGCCCGTGGGCGTGCCGTCCTTGATCGCTGCGCGCAGGATATTGCCGGTGGAGATGGTCGGAATGCCGAGCCTTTGATTCAAAACCGCAGCCTGGGTGCCTTTGCCCGCGCCGGGCGCACCCAACATGATCAGATTCATCGCACTCACACCTTCTTATTCAAGGAAGCCCTTGTACTGGCGGGCCAGCATCTGGTTTTCCATGGCCTTGACGGTCTCCAGCGCCACACCCACGACGATGATCACAGAAGTGCCGCCGATGGACAGGCCCGCAATGCTGATAAACTTACCCGCAACCAGCGGCGCAATGGCCACGATGCCCAGATAGATCGCGCCGAAGAGCGTGATGCGGGACAAAACGCGGCTGATGAAATCCGTCGTCGGCTTGCCGGGGCGGATGCCGGGGATGGAACCGCCGTTGCGCTTGAGGTTGTTGGAAATCTCAGTGGGATTGAACTGGATGGTCGCATAGAAATAGCTGAAGCCAATGATCATCAGGAAATATGCGATCATATACAGGACCGACTGGGTGTCGATCGCATGGATGAAGCCCTCCCAGAAGCTGCCGGGCGCCGGTTCGGGCAGGAAGGCAGCGACGGTAGCGGGCAGCATCGCGATGGACTGGGCAAAGATGATGGGCAGCACGCCGGACATATTGACCTTGACCGGCAGCGTGCTGTTCTGTCCGCCATACATCCTGCGGCCCACCTGACGCTTGGCGTACTGCACCGGGATGCGGCGCTCTGCGTTGTACACATGGACGATCAGCACGATCAGGGCAAGGATACCCACAACGATGCCAATGACGCCCGCAGCGCCCAGCGCCTCACGGTTCAGGAACATGGTGTTCACGCCCGCAGGGACGCGGGAGATAATGGACGCAAACAGGATGATCGAGATACCGTTGCCGATACCAAACTCTGTGATCTGCTCGCCCAGCCACATGATAAACGCGGAGCCTGCCACAAAGGTGATGATGATCACAAACGCAGCGGCCAGGCCATCGTCAGTCAGAATGCCGTACTGGTTGCGCATCAGCATATAATACGCAAAGCCCTGGATCAGGGCGATCGCCACGGTGGTGTAGCGGGTGATGCTCGCAATCTTCTTGCGTCCCTCCTCGCCCTCTTCCCGCGCCATACGCTCCAGGGCGGGGATGGCGACGGTCAGCAGCTGGATGATGATCGAGCTGTTGATATAGGGCTGAATGCTCAAAGCGAACACCGTAGCGTCTGCAAAGGCACCGCCGGACATCACGTTGTACAGGCCCAGAACGGTGGTGCTCATGGACTTCAGATAATCCGCAAGCATACCCACGTCCACATAGGGAACAGGGATGGCGTTGCCGATGCGGTAGATCAGCAGGATCAGAAGCGTAAAGACGATCTTCTTGCGAAGATCCGGGATATTCCAGGCTTTGCGAACTGTTTGAATCACGCTTACATCACCTCGGCCTTTCCTCCCGCCGCCTCAATAGCATTTTTAGCGGATGCGGAGAAAGCTGCTGCTTTGACAGTCACCTTCTTGGTCACGCTGCCGTTGCCCAGGACCTTATAGCCATACTTGCAGCTGTGCAGGATACCCTTTTCGATCAGGGCCTCTGCGGTCACGGTATCACCGTCCTCAAACGCGTTCAGCGCGCTCAGGTTGATGATCTCGTAGGGCTTAGCGAAAATATTGTTGAAGCCGCGCTTGGGGATCCGGCGCGCCAGAGGCATCTGGCCGCCCTCGAAGCCAACGCGGACGCCGCCGCCGCTGCGGGCCTTCTGACCCTTCTGTCCGCGGCCGGCGGTCTTGCCGTTGCCGGAACCTGCGCCGCGGCCCTTGCGGTACGCTTTGCTCACCGAGCCCTCTGCGGGGCTCAAGTCGTGTAATTTCATTTCGCTTGCACCTCCTTACTTATCCTCTGCGACCTGCAGCAGATAACCGATCTGGGCTACCTTGCCGCGGGTCTGTGCATTGTCGGGCTGCACGGTAACGTCACCGATTTTGCGCAGACCCATGGAGTTGGCAGTTGCGATGTGCTTTTTGTGTCTGCCGTTCAGGCTCTTGACGAGCTCAATTTTCAGATTTGCCATGGTAACGCCCCTCCTCAACCAAGAATTTCTTCCACGGTCTTGCCGCGGGTCTTCGCAACCTCTTCGGGACCTCTCAGGGCCTTCAGGCCCTCGAAGGTCGCGGCAACCACGTTGGCGGGGTTGTTGGACCGCAGGCATTTGGCGCGGATGTCCTTGATACCGGCCGCTTCCATCACGGCACGGACCGGGCCGCCGGCGATGATGCCGGTACCGGGAGCGGCAGGCTTCATCATCACGCGGCCAGCGCTGAACTCGCCGATGATCTCATGGGGGATCGTGGTGCCGGAGGTGGTGATGGTCACCATATTCTTCTTGGCGTCCTCGATGCCCTTGCGGATCGCTTCGGGGACCTCGGCCGCCTTGCCCAGGCCGTAGCCGACCTTGCCCTTGCCGTCGCCGACGACCATCAGGGCGGAGAATTTCATGACACGGCCACCCTTGACGGTCTTGGAAACACGGTTGAGGTGGACGACTTTTTCAATAAACTCGCTCTGTTCTCTTTCAAATCTAGGCATATTGTTCTTCCTCCTCCCGATTAGAATGCCAGGCCGCCCTCGCGGGCGCCTTCCGCCAGCTCCTTGACACGGCCGTGGTACAGGTAACCGCCGCGGTCGAACACGACCGTATCGATGCCCTTTGCCTTGGCGCGCTCGGCAACCGCCTTGCCCACCTTATGGGCCGCTGCGATGTTGCCGCCGAAGCCTTCAAAATCCTTCTCCAGAGAGGAAGCGCTCACCAGCGTGACGCCGTTGACGTCGTCGATGATCTGCGCGTAGATGTTCTGCTTGCTGCGGAACACGTTCAAACGGGGTCTTTCAGGCGTGCCGGAGATCTTCGCACGCACTCTCTTGTGGCGCTTGATGCGCTGAGCGTTTGTATCGGGTCTTTTAACCATGTTGGCACACCTCCTTACTTCTTCGCACCGGTCTTACCGACCTTGCGGCGGATGACCTCGTCGGAATACTTGATACCCTTGCCCTTATAGGGTTCGGGCGGACGCTTCTCGCGGACTTCCGCCGCAAACTGGCCCACCATCTGCTTGTCGGGACCGGAGATCACGATCTGGTTCGCGTTGGGCACGTCGATGGTGATGCCGGGGATCTCGGAAACGACCACCTGATGGGAAAAGCCCAGGTTCATCACGAGGTCCGAACCCTTCTTTTCCACTCTGTAGCCCACGCCGTTGACGTCCAGGGTTTTGCTGAAGCCCTTTTCCACGCCGACGACCATGTTGTGCAGCAAAGAGCGGGTTAGGCCATGGAGCGCCTTGTGCTCCTTGGAATCGTCCGGCCGCTTGACCAGGATCTCGGTGCCCTCCTGCTCAATGATCATATCGGGATGCAGGGTGCGGGTCAGCTCGCCCTTGGGGCCTTTGACCGTGACCACGTTGCCTTCGCCGATCTTCACCTCGACACCGGCAGGGACGGTGATGGGCATTCTGCCAATTCTACTCATGTCACATACCCTCCCTTACCAAACAAATGCCAGGACTTCGCCGCCGACATGGGCCGCGCGGGCACGCTTGTCGGTCATAACGCCCTTGGATGTGGAGATGATGGCAATACCCAGGCCCCGCAGGACGGAGGGTAGCTCGTCTGCGCCCACATAGACGCGCAGGCCGGGCTTGGACACGCGGCGCAGGCCGGTGATGACCTTCTCCTTGCCGGGGTTGTACTTCAGGGTGATGTGGATCACGCCCTGGGTGCCGTCATCGACAATCTGATAGTTTTTGATGTAGCCTTCATCCAGCAGGATCTGGGCAATCGCCTTTTTCATGTTGGACGCGGGAACATCCACGGTTTCATGCTTTGCGCTGTTCGCGTTGCGGATGCGGGTGAGCATATCCGCAATGGGGT
>CANSLL010000154.1 GCA_947647695.1 uncultured Clostridia bacterium
TGAGCTGACAGATAACGGAGAGGGCGCAGTTGTAGAGAACCGCAACGGCGTCCTCTTTGTCAACAGCGTAAGCATGGACCGCCTGTTTGCAGAAACACCTAAATTCGTGCAAGACAGTCTGACGGACAAGACCGTTGGACAGCCTGAAAAATCTACACCGGCGGGACAGCCGGGACAAATCAAGGAGGTACAGGACATGGACATCAAAACTGTGGACGACCTGCGGAAAGCCTGGCCCGCACTGGTTGACCAAATCGAGCAAGCGGCGGCGGCAGCAGCGGTAAACGCCGAGCGGGAACGCATCAAGGGCATCGAGGACGTGGCCCTGCCCGGGAGCGAGGAGCTGACGGCGGAGGCCAAGTTTACCACCCCCATGAGCGTCAGCGACTTCGCCGTGGCGATGGTGAAGGGAGCAAAGACCAAGGGCGCGGCCTTCCTGGACGCCATGCGGGAGGACGGGAAAGAGAGCGGGGCAGAAGGCGTGGAAAATCCGCCCGCCCCGGAGGACAAGGACCCTGTGAACGCGGCCAGGGCCAAGGCCAAGGCGGACGCCGCAGCGTACTTGGAGAGCAGGAAAGGGAGGAAGTAAACCATGCGTGAACTGATGAACAAGGCCGGAGAGACCGGCCAGGACAACCTCATTGCCGGGGCGTTTCCCCCTGCGGAGATCACCGGAATTAAGATCGCTGCCGGACAGGGCCAGCTTTTGCGCGGGACGGTGCTGGCGGAATCGGACAGCGGGTGCGTTGTTTTAAGCGCCGCAACCACCGGCAAGGCGGCCTATATCCTCACTGACAACGTGGACGCCACGGAGGAGGTCGGGACGACCGGATACCGCGCCGGTAACTTCAACACCAAGGCCCTGATCGTGGCGGAGGGCTACGAGCTGACCGAAGCGGACCGGGACAGCCTGCGGAAATACCGCATCGTTCTGAATGACAATGTTCAGTAACAGGAGGGACAGAACGTGAATATTTACGAGACGATCTATATGCTGGCGGCCATCGAGGAGCTGCCGCTGGAGCACACCTTTTTCAAGGATCGCTATTTCCCCACGGACGACATGATGGACGTTTTTAATACCAGCAAGGTCTTGGCGGACTACCGGGAGGGGAAGCGGAAGAAAGCGCCCTTTGTGGTGCCGCGCATCGGCAGCGTGCCCGTGGGGCGCGAGGGCTTCAAGACCTATGAGCTGGAGCCTGCGTACATCGGCCTGTCCATGCCCATGACCATCGACCAGCTCAACAGGCGGGGCTTCGGGGAGAGCATCATGTCCGGCATGACGCCGGAGGACCGGGCCAGATATTTGCAGCTCCACGACATGGAGGATCTGTCCGCCCGTATCAGCCGGACGGAGGAGTGGATGGCCTGCCAGACCATGCTCAACAACGGATGCACCATGCGCCACGAGACGGACAAGGAGGGCGTTTACGAGGACGTGGAAGTGAAGTTCTACGATGAGGAGACCAACCCCGCCCTGTTCACGCCCGCCGCCGTGTGGAAGCACAGCACCATTGACACAAAGGGCAACATCACCGTGGGCAACTGGTACGAGGACATCTATCAGATGGTGGCGCGGCAGAAGCGGCGCGGTATGCCTGCCACCGATCTTCTGCTTTCCTCCGATGTGGGCGCGTTCATCATGGAGGACCCGTGGTATCTCCGTATGCTGGACAACCGGCGGGTGGAAATGGGACGCATCCAACCCACGGAGCTGACCGAGTACGTCACCCACCTGGGCGCGTTCAACTTCAAGGGCCGTTTGCTGGACCTTCTGGTGAGCGACGGCGGCTACGAGGACGAGGACGGGACCGACAAGGCGTATCTGGACGACGGCAGCGTGGTCGTCACCGCCCCGAACGTGGGGCGCGGCCTCTACGGAGCGATCACGCAGATGGAGCGGGACGAGGAGTTCCACACCTACGCCGGAAAGCGCGTCCCCCAGCATATTGCGGATGTCAAGAGCCAGACCAAGGAGACGAAGGTTGCGTGCAGCCCTCTGATGGTGCCTAAGCGTAAGAATCCCTGGTGCGTGGCAAAGAAGGTCCTGGGCTAATGGGGACCCCGCGCAAGCCCAGCGTAAGCGGGTTGCGCGGGGAGAGGACGAACACCGGAATGAGCGAGCTTTGGCCGTGGGCCGAAGCGAGGGATATGGAGGTCGTGAGGACGATATGGCGCTGTTTGACCTTGAACAACACTTCGGAGAGGACCCGCCCAAGGAATGGAAGCGGCCCACGTTCAAGGACTGCGCGGCGGTGGACATCAGGCGTGTGTTCTTCGACGAGAACGAGTTTGCCGAGCGGCACAATGTAGACGGCGTGGACGCGCTGATCGTCCTGGAGGATGTGGACGTGCGGGAACACGCCGCGCACTGGGAGGCCGGTGCGAAGCAGAACTTTGACACCGGCCTCTATGACGCTTACCGGATACTGTATATCCCGGTGGAGGACTACGGCGAAATGCCCCAGTCGGGGAACCTGGTGACGATAGACGAGGGCACGAAGGACGAGCAGTTTTTTACCCTGAAGAGCTGCGAGGACGAGAACGGGATATACCGTATGATCCTGGAAAGGGTGAGACAGGGGTAAGTCCGGGGACCCCGGCGAAACCCAACGAAGCGGTTTCGCTGGGGAAAGGAGGAGCACCGGAATGAGCGAGCTTTGGCCGAAGGCCGAAGCGAGGGATATGGAGGTTGCGACGACGTGGTTACTTATGATGCGGGGCAAATGCTCCTGACGGTCGACGATACCGGAGTGGAGCGGGCCTTGGGGAGCTTGTACCGCAAGACCCCCGCTGTGCTGAAAGTAGCGATCAACCGGACGGCGCGGCAGGCCAGAAAGGACCTGATCGCGGAGGCGGAGAAACGGTATGCCCTGACCGCGAGAGGCAAGGCGCGTCTGCGCCTGCTGAAACTGAGGAAAAGCGCCACGAACACCAGCCTTGCGGCGGAGCTTCGGCAGGGTGACGAGGGGCTTACCCTGAACGCCTCCTATTTCCAGCACTCTCCGACGGTGCCGCGCATGGGCGTTGCGGCGCTGCATGGACCCGCGTTCCAGCGGGTGCGGACCCTGCAAGGGGGACCAATGGAGGAGCTGACCGCCACCGGGAGCGAGAGCAAAGGATTTTTGATCCGGGTAAGCAATGCCAAGAACGATCACCTGATGTTTGCCCAAAGACTTTTAGGCTCCTCCACCAGCAACACCGCGACCAAGACCGGAAAGCCAAGATGGAGGAACGCCGCCGGGAGCGTGGAAAAGGCGTATGACGTAAACCGCATCGGTGCGTCCTCCCAGCAGCGCGCGGTCTGGCACAGGGGCGTTGACACGGCGGCGGCGGAGAACCTGGAGCGGTTTTTGGCGCAGCGCATTGAGCAGGTGATCGCAGCGGCGAAGTAAGGGGGCGGCCCATGAAGAAGGACTACACAATAGCAGTACGGCGTGCTGGCGTCGGCGGGACCCCGCAGATTTGCCAGGACGCCTTGATCGAAATGCTGGAGGCGCTGTTTGCTGGAAAGAAATACACCGGCCAGGAGGGGCGGAAGGAGTTGCAGATCATCAAGCAGAATCTCCCCATACCCAAGCGGCAGAGGGACAGAACGGCAGACACAGGCGAGGCGGCGGCCCCGTATATCCTGGTGGAAATGAACGAGGGCGCTATTCTGGACGACGACAGTCCGCAGATCGTGGAGTTCAGCCTGGTGATCTGCTGCTATGACAAGGGGACGGATAACGAGGGATGCCAGGATGTCGCCAACGTCAAAGAGGACATCATACAGCGGATATGTGCGCGGCCATATTTTGGCGGCGCTTTTACGATCCTGAAGCCGATCACATGGGCACTCCAGAAAGACAGGACGCCGCCGTATTACTTTGGGGCGGTAACGATGAACTGTACCGCGCCAGCTATGACACAAGACACTGAAATGGAGGTTTTAGTATGAGCACGACAAAGGCCAAGAAGCCTGCGGCGGAGGCCGCAGAGGAGATCAAGACCATCCCCGCCGGGCCGGAGGGCACGGCAGGGGAAGCGTTAGGCGGCCAGGAGGACGACCCAGCCATAAGCTGTCCGGAGGACGGCCCGCGGGAAATGAAGCGCAGTCAGGAGGAACAGGACAAGGAGTTTTTCGCCAGGCTCCCTAACCCCTGCGTGTACTGTGGCCCCAGCGTGCGCGGTGTGGCGCGGCAGTTTACCGTGTACACCGGCGGCATCCCCGACGCGCTGAAAGAATTTATCAGGGAGCACCGGGCTGCCAAGTGGCTGCTCGTCAGCGTGGAGCGGTTCGCGCAGGTGCGCACGCGCCTTGAAACTCCCGGTACAGGGGAGTTTATTCTGTTTCGCAAGGTGCGCGATCAGATTACGCACGGCCGCTTGATGTGACCGCTGCAAAATATGAGGAGGAACTGATTTATGGCTTCTGCTTATAAACATGGCGTATATGTCAGCGAGCAAGAGACAAGCTTGATTGCGCCGGTGGAGGGAACCGCAGGCCTTCAGGTGATTTTCGGAACGGCCCCGGTCAATATGCTGGAGAAGCCGGAAGAGGCGGTCAACAGGCCGAAACTGGTATACAGCTACCCGGAGGCGGTATCGGCGGTGGGCTATGTGCCCGACTTCGCAAAGTACACGCTCTGCGAAAGCATCAGCGCCAACTTTACCGTTGTAAACACAAGTCCGCTCGTTCTGGTGAACGTCCTTGACCCCGCCAGGCACAGTGCGGCCATTGATGAAGAGAGTGTGAACGTGGAGGACGGCGTGGCCCTGCTGGAAGAGGACGGCGTGCTGCTGGATAAGCTGGTGGTGAAGAATGGGGCAGACGAGCTGGAGCGGGACCTGGACTACACCACCGCATTCAACAACGACGGGACGCTGAACATCGTCCTGCTGGACGGCGGCGCGGGCACCGGTGCAAACAGCCTGACCGTGAGCGGGAAGAAGCTGGACCCGGATATGGTCACGTCCTCGGACATCGTGGGAGGCGTGGACATTGCCACCGGGAATGAAACCGGACTGGAATTGGTGCGGCAGATTTATCCGCGCTTTGCCATGACGCCGGGGATCCTTATGGCTCCCCGGTTCAGCAAGGACGCCACCGTGACGGCGGCGCTCCAGGCCAAGACCACGGAGATCAACAGCGTTTTCCGGGCGGTGTGCATCGTGGACATCGACAGTTCCAAGGAGACGGGCGCAACGAAGTATGCGGACGTGAAGGTGCAGAAGGAGCGGCAGGCAGCCACGAGCGCCAACTGCTACGCAGTATGGCCCTACGCGAAGGTGGGCGACGTGATCTACAGCGGCTCCACGCTGGCCGGTGCGCTGACCTCTTATACTGACGCCCAGCATCAGGACATTCCCAACTGGTCCCCCAGCAACAAGACCCTCTCCATCAGCGCGGCCTGTCTGGAGGATGGCACGGAGGTCATTCTGGATCAGGACCAGGCCAACACCATCAACGGCTACGGCGTGGCAACCTTCCTGAATATCA
>CANSLL010000155.1 GCA_947647695.1 uncultured Clostridia bacterium
ACTCTTTCCCTACACGACGCTCTTCCGATCTTAAAAATGAAAAAAATGTTTCGTCTGCCAAAAGCATCCTTTGCCGACTGCGGCAAAGGATGCTTTTGGCAGACGAAACATTTTTTTCATTTTTAGACAAACCGCCAAAAATGTAAATTGCATTCTCCGCCGCGGGCGCTTATCATATTACATTGTTCAAATAGACGGTAAACCCGCGCGGAACCGCTGTAATTCGACAGGAGGCGCGTTTGTTTGAAAATCGGCATTCCCAAAGCCTTATATTATTACCGCTACGGCACGCTGTGGCATACGTTTTTCCGCAACCTCGGCTTTGAGGTCGTCCTCAGCCCCGACACCAACAAAGCGCTGCTGGCCCAGGGCAGCAAGCTCTCCATCGACGAGGGCTGTCTATCGCTAAAACTCTATCTGGGTCATGTGCATTGGCTGCTGGACCGGTGCGACCTGATCTTTGTCCCCCGCATCGCCAACTTCGGCTGGGTGGATACAGGCATAAAAAAAATCTGCTGTCCCCGGTTTGAAGCGCTCCACGACGTGGTGCGCAATACCTTCCGCGACCGGCAGGCGCAATTCCTCGGCTGCGAGATCGACTACATCGACGTCAACAAAAGTCTGGGCGTCCACACGGAGGAGCACGCTTTTCTGTCCCTGGGCAAAGCCCTGGGATGCTCCCGCCGGGACACGGTAGCGGCCTACCGTCGGGCCAAGGAGGCGGATGCCCGCCGCCGGGACCGGCGCGCCGCCCGGCAAACGGCCCTGCTTGCCGGCGGCGGGACCAAGATCCTCCTTGCCGGTCACGGCTATGTGCTCCACGACCCTCTGATTGGCGCGCCGGCGCAGCGCATCCTGGGCAAGCACGGCGTGCAACTCCTCTGCTCGGATCAGCTTGACCGCCGTGCATGTCTCAAGGCCGGGGATATGCTGAGCCCCACCGTCCCCTGGGAGGTCAACCGGGAGATCTTCGGCGCGGTGGAGCTGTGCCGGAAACAGGTGGACGGCATCATTCTGATGAGCGCTTTCCCCTGCGGCCCGGACTCCATGACCAACGACATGCTGGTGCGTCTCGTCAAGGACGTGCCCATCCTGACGATCATCCTGGACAACCAGTCCGGCAGCGCAGGACTTGAAACGCGCCTTGAGAGCTTTGTGGATATCCTGCATTTCCGCAAGGGACAAAAACTTTGAGAAAGGGAGGCTGCGGATGATGACACGAAAGCGGCGCGTCGCGTTCCCCCGTATGGACAACTACAACGTGGCGCTGAACTATTTGGTCGAAACGGGTCTGGACTGTACCTGCGTCATGGCCCCGCCCATGACCCGGCGGACGCTGGAGCTGGGCAGCAAATACAGTCCCGATTTCGTCTGCGCTCCCTTCAAATACACCCTTGGCTCCATGCTGGAGCTGCTCCAGGAGGAGCATGTGGACGTTTTACTGGAGACCGGCGGCGTCTGCCGGCTGGGTTACTACGGCGCGCTGCAAAAGCAGATTCTCCATGACCTGGGCTATCACACGGAATTCATCGACCTGGCGTCCATGGGAAAACACAAGGCCCGGGGTTACTACGACGTGCTGCGCCGCATCAATCCTGACGCCAGCATCCCCAAGGCGCTGCGTGCCCTGAAGGACGGCGTGCAGGCCGTGCGTTATATCGACGCGATCGAGGACCGGGTGCGCCGGGACCGCGGCTTTGAAGTCCAGCGGGGCAGCATGAACGCGGCGCTCGATACGTTCCTTGCGGAGCTCTCCGCCGCCCGCTGCCGCCGGGCGCTGGACTGCGCCTACCGCAAGGCGTCCCAAACGCTGGACAACATCGCGCTGAACAAGCCGGAGCACCCTCTGCGCGTGGGGATCGTGGGAGAATACTACACCGTGATGGACGAATTCGGCAACCACAACATCGAACGCATCCTGGCCTATATGGGCCAGGGCGTGGAAATCCACCGCTGGATGACCTTCACCCACCGCAATTTAGAGTACAACGAACAGGCGGACCTGGCGCTGATCGCCCCTTACGTCCGCTACTCCATGGGACCCACCACCTCCGCGACCCTGGCCGCCGCACTGCGGTACGCCGGCGCGGGCTTTGACGGCGTGATCCATGTCAAATCCTTCGGCTGCACGCCAGAGGTGGACGCCATGGCGGTGCTGCAAAACATCAGCGTCGACCGGAAGCTCCCGATCCTGTACCTCAGCTACGATTCCCAGACCGCCGACGCAGGCGTCCAGACCCGTCTGGAGGCTTTTTACGATATGATCGATATGAAAAGGAAGAAGCAGTCATGAAACACGCATACCTCGGCATCGACATCGGTTCGATTTCCACCAAAGGCGTCATTATCGACGGGGAAAATCAATTCCTTGCCAGCGCCTATCTCTGGACGGAAGGCAATCCCATCGACGCGGTCAAACGCCTGCTGCGCCAGCTGCGGGAACAATTTGACCAGGAGCAGTTCCAGGTCGTCTCCGTGGGCACCACCGGCAGCGCCCGGCGTCTGACCGGCGCGGTGGTGGGCGCGTCCCTGATCAAAAACGAGATCACCGCCCATGCCGTGGGCACCACCACGCTGCACCCGGATGTGCGTACGATCTTTGAGATCGGCGGTCAGGACAGCAAGATCATCCTGCTGGAAAACGGTGTGGTCGTGGACTACGCCATGAATACCTTGTGCGCCGCGGGGACGGGTTCTTTCCTCTCCAGCCAGTCCCACCGCCTGGGCGTGGAGGTGGAGGAATTCGGGCGCATCGCCCTGAAAAGCCAGAGCCCTACCCCCATTGCCGCCCGCTGCACCGTGTTCGCGGAATCGGACCTGGTGCACAAAGCCCAGATGGGCTACAGCCGGGAGGATATCATCGCGGGCCTGTGCAAAGCCGTCGTGACCAACTATCTGAACAACGTGGGCAAGGGAAAGCGCATCCAAAGCCCCATCGTGTTCCAGGGCGGCGTCAGCAAGAATGTGGGCGTCGTGCGGTTTTTTGAAGAAGCCACCGGGGAAAAGATCCTTGTGGATGAAGCGGGCCATCTCATGGGCGCTTTCGGCGTAGCGCTGCTGGCCAAGGCCCAGGGAGATTGCCGTCCTTTTGATTTCCATGTGACGGAGGAGACCTTCCAGACCCGCGAGCTGCACTGCGGCAAATGCGCCAACCAGTGCGAGCTGATCTGCGTCTATCGCGGAGAGCAGCTGTTGGACGCCTGGGGCAACCGTTGTGAAAAAGGCGCCCTTACGGGGTAAAGGGGGGACTTTGTCCCCCCTTTAGATTCCGCCTCACTGGATTTACAACCCAACGGGGCCCCATTTGCTTGAACCTGCGCAGGCGGAATGAATCCGCCTTTGCGACACGGTTTTGGCTTTCGCCAAAACACTTGTACGCGCCACCCGGCGTGGCCAGTCTGCGGACTTGCGACGCCGCCCCGCTGCGGCGGCCGGGTCGGGAAGATCGGGGTCCCCATGCGAGCCCAGCGCAGCGGGTCGCGTGGGGAGAGGAAGAAGGAACGGAGTGTGCGTAGTTTCTTCTGACGAAGGCGCATGTCCTGGGATGAGGTTTGTCAAGGGGGAATTCACCACTATATAGGCCCTGGTCATATTTCATCGCTACGTTTCATCTGATATCCCGGCCAATGCGCATCATGCAATGAACCATGTTGAAAACTTTATAGAAAACGGAAACAATCATCTAACGAAGCAGGATCTGTGCACAAAAAACCAGATCCTGCTTCGTTTACATGGGTAGCATGATGCGAAGCCTGAAGGTCCCGTCTTCAGCCGTAAAATTGCACAGTCCCCGGTTGCGCTCCACAATGGTTTTGATGCTCTGGCAGCCGTAGCCGTGGCTTTCCCGGGCGGACACGGGCAGGTCGTCCCGGAATCGGATCTGGCCTTCATAGGGATTTTTGATCTCAATGAGCAGCTTGTCCAGCCGGATCCCGCAGTACAGCTCCACCCACCGGCGGTTTTCCCCCAGTGCCCCCACCGCGTTCAGGGCGTTTTCCAAGCCATTGGAGAGCAGGGCGCACAGCTCTGTGTCGGAGACGCCCGTCGAACCGGGCAGGGCCGCCTTCAGCGTCAGCCGCACCCCCATGCGCTCCGCCTTGGCGGAAAAGGAGGAACACAGCAGATTGACCAGCTCGTTTTCGCAAAAGCGCTTGGGGGTGACGGCCTCAATGCCGTCCTGTACCTGCTTGATATATTCCCGGGCCTGCTGGGGTTTTCCCGCGGCCAAAAAGCCGTCGATGGCAATCAGGTGGTGCCGCATGTCGTGGCGGTAGATGGCGGACTGGGCGTCCGCCTGACGCAGGGAGGTCATCTCCGCCTCGGCCTGCCTGAGCTGCGCCGCCATCATGGAATTGAGCAGCTTCGCCTGGGTCTGCTGCTGAAGCTGACGGCGGTAGGCGGTGGCATAGACCATATACAGCAGGCCCACCACCGTGGGGAGCAGCTCCGCCGCCACCTCGCCGGCGGAAACGACGGTATCGGGGGAGAGCATCTCGGCGTAGCTCAGGTTCGTGTGGATAGCGATAGTATAGTCGTAAACATAGTAGGAGACGGGCAGGATGCCAAAGAGGAGCATGGCCCGCGAGGATTCCGCCATGGCGTCCCGGGCGGCGGGCACAAAATACCGGAACAGGAATAAAAAAATAGGGACAATGGCAAGGGTATAGACGATCTCCCCTGCCAGCGACGACCTGGCGCAGGCGACGGTGATGACGGTGGCGCAGCGGGGGAGCTGGCAGCAGAGATAGGCGGTGCAGACGCTCACCAGCGAGATGCCCGCCGGACGTTTCAGACCGAAGATCATCACCGCCAACAGGGGGAGGTGAAGTTGCAGCGGGCAGAGTTGTTTGGTGACGTCCAGCCCCGAAACCAGATAGGTCATGATCTGGAGCGCTAAAGAGACGGGGCAGAGAACGGCCAGAAAAATCCAATCTCGCCGGGCCTTGCATCCCCCGGCGATGGACACGCTCAGGAAGACGCCGAAAAAGAACAACAGTCCGTAGTTGACCCCGCTGAGAATAGTGGTAAGGTTCATGACGCCCCCCTTTCAAAATTCAGAACTCTCATAAAAATAAAGTATACCACAAAGCAGGGCGGTTGGAAAGCCGTCCTTTCCGTATTTTCGGGAGAAAAACCGCATCCCGCGCCCGGGGCGGGAAAGCTTTCCCGCTTTTTGGTATACTGGGTCTCCCGATTGACTATAACAATAAAAGAAACGTTTTGAGACAACCCTTTGCGCACTCATTGCAAAAGGATAGCGATATCTGTATGTGCGTGCAAATGAACTCCCATACAGTGTGGAAAACAGAAATTTTTGCGGCGATACAGTGGCTGTCTCAGCCGTTTGGTGGCCACAGGACGATTTTGCAGGCACCTGCGAAAAAAGGTCCCTTTTGCAAAAGTGGGTGGTTTTCACAAAAATACGGTCCGTTTTTTGTCGGTTTCTCCACTGTCCCTGTAATGGGTTTTCCGCT
>CANSLL010000156.1 GCA_947647695.1 uncultured Clostridia bacterium
TCACAAAGGCGGGTCTGGTGGATTGGAAGTCTATGCGCGAAGAGGCCCAAAAAATCCTGGACATTGAGGAGATCCATGCAACGCCGGTGTCAATGATGCACTCGCTCTCCATCTCCGACGCGCAGATGATGGAAATCGTCAAGGCAACCTACCACAACGCGAAGATTGTGATCATGGACGAGCCCACCTCGTCCCTCACGCAACATGAATCCGAGCGCCTGTTTGACAAGATCAAACGCCTTCGCAGCGAGGGCTGCGCCGTCATATATATCTCTCATAAGATGGAGGAGATCTTCCGTCTGAGCGACTATGTGACGATCATGCGCGACGGCAGGAGCATCAAGACAGCTCCCGTTTCAGAATTTTCGGAGCGGGACGTGATCTCCATGATGGTCGGCCGCGAGGTCAGCAATCTCTATCCCCAGCACCAGGAGCATCTGGGCGGCGATGTCCTGAAGGTATCCGATCTGAGCGGCGGGCGGTTCCAAAACGTCAGCTTTCATGTTCGGGCCGGCGAGATCGTTGGCTTCGCGGGACTGGTGGGCGCGGGCCGGACGGAGATCGTCCGCGCGGCATGTGGCTTTGATCCTGTCAGCGGAGGAACGGTTACGATTTGCGGCGAGGAGCTGCGGCCGCTCAATATTAAAAACGCCATAGGACACGGCTTGGTCATGGCCAGCGAGGACCGGCGCAAATACGGCATCGTTGGCTCGCGCAGCATAAAGGAAAATGTATCGCTGCCGAATTTGCAGATCCTTTCCAAAGGTGGATTTATCCAGCACGGAAAGGAACGCGGAGCCGTGAAGGTATTTTTTGACCGGCTGCGTATCAAGGCAAATTCTCTGAACGTGCCGGCCTACACCCTCTCCGGCGGCAACCAGCAGAAGGTCGTCCTTGCCAAGTGGATGATGGCTTCTCCCAAGGTCCTGATCCTGGACGAGCCCACTCGCGGCATTGACGTTGGCGCGAAATATGAGATCTATGAGATCATGAACGAAATGGCCGCAGCAGGCATGGGGGTCGTAATGATCTCGTCCGAGCTGCCGGAGCTTCTCGGCATGTGCAAGCGCGTGTATGTCGTTGCCGAGGGCAGGATCGCCGGCGAATTGACCGGAAGCGAGCTTACGCAGGAAAAGGTAATGGCCTATGCTACAGGGGGGAAATAACATGAAATCGATCAGTAAATCGGGAACGCTTAATTTCATCGCGAAATATTCCATCTATGTCATTACGCTGTTGTTCATGATCGTCTGCTCCATTCTGAACGATAAGTTCCTGACCGGGACGAACCTTATCAACATCCTTCGCCAGGTTACGGTCTACGCGGTGCTGGCATTCGGGCAGGCCATCCTTCTGATCTCCGGCAATCTGGACCTCTGCGCGGGCTCCACCTGCTGTCTGGCGGGGCTGATGGCGCTGAAAATGTACCTGGCGACTGGATCGTTGGTGGTCGCGGTCCTGGCCGGGATGATCTGCGGGCTGGTTGTCAACACCATTTCCGGATGCATTGTCGCGTTTTTCCGTATCCCGGCCTTCGTGGCCACGCTGGGTATGCAGATGGCGGTCCGCGGGGTATGCTATTTAATTACCAACGGCTCCATGATCTCTCAGACTGGTGAAAACTGGAAGTTCCTGGGGCAGGGCTTTGTTTTTGGCGTCATTCCTGTGTCCGTGCTGATCATGCTGCTGTCGGCGGTCGTACTGTGGGTGCTGATGGATCAGACGACGCTGGGCCGTAACTTTTATGCGCTGGGCGGCAACCGCGAAGCGGCCCGCGCCTGCGGCATCAATCTGAATAAAAACGTTATCCTTGCCTTCGCGTTATCCGGCCTGTTCATGGGCCTGGCCGGCGTTCTGTATACCTCTCGCGCAAACTGCGGCGTGGCAACCGGCGCGCAGGGCTATGAAGGTCAGGCAATCTCCGCGACCGTCATTGGCGGCATCGGCTTTGCCGGCGGCACCGGCTCGGCATGGGGCGCCATCGTCGGCGCGGTGGTCCTCGGCATCATCAGCAACATCCTGAACCTGCTGGGTGTGGATTCCTACGTGCAGCAGATCGTCAACGGCGCGATCATCGTTCTCGCAGTAGGCCTTGACACATTTGCCAGGAGCCTGCGCACGTCCCAGTGAGGGTTCCCCTCTACCGTGACCTCCGCATAAGGGCCGGCAGTTCCCGCTATCTCCCCGCTGATCCCTTATGCGATAAAGTCATCAAACACAAAAACGGAGAAGAAAGGAAAATGATTATGAAAAGAAGGCTTGCTTTACTTTTGGCGCTCGTACTGAGTCTGAGTTTCCTGGTTGGCTGCGGCGGCAAGACGCCCCCTGACGGCAGCTCCGGCCAAGATACCCAAAAACCAAACAGCGATCAGTCCGAAGTCCCCGCAGGCGAAACCTTCCGGATGGCCTGGCTGCACAATGCCGCCGACCAGTGGCACCATCAGACCGCCCTGGTCTGCAAGCAGGCCATCGAGGAGCATTTCGACAACGTGGAAGTGACGCTTTTTGACAGCAAGGGCGACGCGGGCGAGATCCAGCCCTTTCTGGAGCGGTGCATTGCGGAAGGCGACTGGAACCTGGTCATGTACGGCACGCTGTCCGATGACAGCGACTACATTAAGCAGCTTCAGGATATGGGGACCAACGTGATCTACTATGCTATCACTTGGGACTTCCTTGACGGCGTATGTTCCAACTTTGTCTGCTCTGAGTACGAGCTGGCCTATCAGTCCGGCATGGCGGTCATAGACCAAATCCCGGAGAACGGGAAGGTACTGCTCCTGGGCGGATCGGAAGGCTACTCCGGCTCCATCCTCCGCGGCCAGGGGTTTATGGACGCGCTGGCTACCCGTCCCGATGTGACGGTTTTGGACTACAAGTATCAGAAGTTTGATAAGGTTGCCGCCATGACGCAAATGGAGGACTGGATCACAAATTATGGCGCGGACGGTTTTGACGCGCTGTTCTCCGAAAACGACGCTATGGCTTTGGGTGCGATTGAAGCGATGAACTCCGCAGGCATTGATGCAAAGGCCAAGGTGATCTGCGGCGTGGATGCATTGTTTGAAGGCTGCACAGCCGTCAAGGAGGGCCTGATCGACGCGACATGCTGGCAGTCCTCCGATGAATACGCAAAGGCGCTGATCGAGCGCATTGAGAAGCTTCAAAGCGGCGAGCTGGATGCGCACTGCGTTGACAGCGAGACATTCGATCCTCTGGTAGTCACGCAGGACAATGTGGACGACCTCCTTGCCCGCTACGCCGAGCTTGGGTACACCGGCACCTGACGTTTTTGTCCTTTGACGCAACGCCAACCAGACGGGCTCCCCGGCAAACCGGGGAGCCCGTCCCATATCAGAAGTTCCAAAAAGGAGGGAGCACATTGCCGAATTTCGGAACATATGCCGCTGACCCGTTTGGCTCGCTTCCCAATGGCGGCCAAATTTACCGCATTACACTCACCGCGCCATCAGGAATCTCTCTGGAAGTCCTGACCCTTGGCGCGACAATCCACCGTCTTTACATACCGTCCGGCGAAGGATTGACGGACGTGGTGCTGGGCAAACCCGACCTCGCCGCCTATCTGGAAAACGGCCTGTGCAATTCCAGCGTTATTGGCCGCTGCGCCAACCGCGTGGCGGATGCGTCGTACGTCTGGAAGGGCCGCCGGATCGCTCTGCAGGCCAATTTTGGCCGTCACTGCATCCATGGCGGGAGCGGCTGTTATGCGATGAAGGAGTTTGCCTTTTCCATCCGGCGCGAACCGAATGCGCTCCGTCTCTCCCTCTGGCTGCTCGACCAGGGGGAGGGCGGCTTTCCCGGTCAGGTCGCTTTTCGTGTGGATTATGTGCTGGATAATAAAAGCGTCATAATAGAGTACCAAGCCGTACCAACAGAGGATACGGTCTGGAACATCACCAGCCATGCCTATTTTGACCTCAACGGCCACGGGAGCGGCGCGGCGGACAAGCAGGTGCTGCGGCTTTTTGCCGGTTCCTATCTCCCCGCCTTCTCCAACGGCCTCCCTACCGGCGAGCGGCGCAGCGTAGAAGGTACCTGCTTCGATTTCCGCAAACCGGTACAGATCTCCGATGCGCTGCAAGGCGCGGACGAGCAGCTGTCGCAGTTCGGAGGCTTCGATCACAATTTCTGTATCGATGGACAAGGTTTCCGTCAGGCGGCAGAGCTGCGGGGGATGCGGACCGGTATCCGCATGGAGGTGTGGACGGACTGTCCAGGGATACAGATGTTTACCCTCAATCAGGTGCCGCCGGCATTCGGCGGAAAAGACGGATCCCGGTATTCCCGCCACGGCGCGGTGTGTCTGGAGGCACAGCATTACCCCGACGCGGTCCATCACCGCGAGTGGCCCAGTCCGATGATCCCGGCGGGCGTGTGCAGCCGCACGAAGACGGCGTTTATTTTTAGGTAAGACAGAAAGGAGCGGCAATGGGTATTTTTCACTGCCCTGTTGGCGCCGTGGGCCGCGGCGGCGAGGGGTGTATTGACTGTGGGCTGTGTATCGCGGGGACCAAACAGGCGCGCCAGCAGGCCACGGAGAAGGTGCGCGCCTATATCCGCGCCCATACCCAGCGGGACGATTCGCGGATGATCCGCAAGATCGCCGTATGCGGCAAAGGCGGCGTGGGCAAAAGCACCTTCACAGCCCTGTTGTCCGACGTCTTGAGTGAAATGGGCTATGAGTGTCTGGTCATTGACACCGACCACTCGAATATGGGCCTTTACCACAAGCTTGGTCTGGAGCGCCCGCCGCTGCCCCTATACGAACGGATACAGAATGGCGGCATTGAGCAGTGCGCGTGGCTGAAACGCCAGCCGCTGTCCTTTGACGACATCCCGGAGGATATTGCGCCTCTCTCCGGTACACGCCGCCTCATGGTCACAGGAAAGATCGATGATCCGTTGGAGGGGTGCGCGTGTACTATCAGCGCTTACGAGCAGGTCCTGCTCCAGAACCTACGCACGGAGCCGCGCCAGATGGTCATTGCCGACCAGGAGGCTGGGGTAGAAAGCTTTGGACGAGGTATTGAGGCGAGCTGCGATACGATCCTGATCGTAGTCGAACCGTCTGTCGAGTCTCTGGAGCTGGCCGGAAAGATCCAGTATATGGCGCAGGGACTTGGCATCCGCAGGGTCCGTGCAGTCATTAACAAAGCCGAGGATGCGGAACAGATCCGGTTTATGCAAAAGCGGCTGTCCGCAGCACAAATCCGCTTCCTGGGCGCGCTGACGGTGGACAGGAGCTGGCGCACCGCCAATATGATGGGACTGCCGTTGACTGCGGAGCGAAAGGATGACGGCATCCGCCGTATTGCAAAGTACCTGCTTGACGAGGCGGAGATGCCCTATTATAAGAAATAGCCAAAATATCGATCCTATTGTGATATACAAAACGAAAGCCTGCGAATAAAAAGTCAAGCCCCAAAATGGACTTGACGGCAGATTAA